>CAVJKE010000216.1:0-3802 GCA_963649695.1 bacterium | reverse complement strand
GTTTTTCATATCATATTAAATCCTAAAACGTTCAAATTTATACATAAATTATGAGAGATGCAAATGTTGTTGTATTTATTTTCACCTATTCAAAGTCTTTGACAGACAGGCCGGTATGGCCGCGGTGAAAAGGAGCGAAATCCTTCAGGCTGGTGTTACAGGTTGTTGCTGACCAGGTAGAGATGGCCGTCCTCGGCGCCGAGAAGGATGTCGGGGCGGCCGTCGGCATTCCAGTCGACCGGGGTGGGGCAGGTGGAATGGCCGGCCAGCTGGGCGGTGCAGATGTTGCCTTTGTACTCGAACCAGGTCACGCCGTCTTTGTCGGCCACATTGCGGAACCACGCCGCCGAAGTGCTGTTGACGATCAGGTCAAGCCTTCCGTCGCCGTCCCAGTCTGCGAAGCAGATTTTCCTTCTGCCTGACTGCCCGGCCTTGTCCGGATTGAGCCGCAGCGGCCCCGGCGCGGAGTCGCACACCCTCCAGCCATTGTACTCGCAGCAGTTTGTACCGTTGAATATTCTTGCTCCAGGCTTAAGGTGGACTTCGCTGTCAGATGATGTAATCCTCTCGAAGTAACTGAGATAGCCTTCGGCATCCATCATAATCAGGTCTTCAAGACCGTCACCGTTCCAGTCAAGGATGACAGGCGATGTGCGCCATTGGGTCACCAGTGTCCCCGGCTCGGGATTCCACCAGTTCCAGACCGGTTTCGGAGTCTTGCCAGACCATTCGACATAAACCGGCTTCGGACCTGAAAAGTCAAGCCCGCTTTTGCTCCCCTTGTTCTTCAGCCATTGGATCTGCCCGGTTATTGAGTTGAATATGATGTCCTTGAGTCCATCTCCGTCAAGGTCGGCGACAGACAGGACGGTGTAGCCCCACTTTCTTTCGGCCGGACCTTGGATGGATCCGTTCTCTCCGGCCATTATCCTGAACGGCTTGTGTCCGACCCGGATGAGCCGCGGCTCATCCCAGACAGGATTTCCGCCTCCGGACAGATTCTCGATCACTGCGATCTCTCCGGCGGAGTTTCCGGCAACTATGTCCTCGTCTCCGTCGCCGTCCCAGTCGACGCTGAAGGGGGTCACCAGAGCTCCGAATTTCACAAGGTCGGCCTTCTGGCGGAAATAATACGGATTATCGAACCGAGGGACTCCGTGCCGGGATTTCCCGGTGTTCCTTAGCCAGGCCACCCGTCCGTCCTCGTCGCCTACAATAAGGTCTGGATGCCCGTCTCCGTCAAAGTCCGACACCACCGGCATTATCATCTGAAGATGCAGCCGGATCTCTCCTTCGCGGTTGGAAAGCCGTACCCCTCCGGCGAACTCCGGCTTCTCTCTGGAGCCGACATTCTCGAACCAGGTCAGTCCGTCCAGAAACTCGCCGCAGATGATGTCCAGGTCTCCGTCGCCATCGAAATCGGCGATGCAGGGAGCGGGGCTTCCGTAGGTCTCCATCGGAACTCCGTCAGCGGAGATCTTCCCTCGATTTATGTAGCGTCCGTCCACATTCTCGATCAGATAGACGTAGCCGTGCAGCGGACCGTTGGTCCACCGTCCCGTGGAGTCGAAAGCGTTGTCCCAGCCATAATCATCCCAGGTGTCGACGCCCACGATGATGTCATTGTCTCCGTCGCCGTCCCAGTCGACATAGTTCCAAAGGTCGCTTCTGCTGTTCTTGAAAGTTCCGCCGATGCGTTCACCTTCATATTCAATGACTTCCGGCCGTTCATAGAGGTTGCTGAAGAAGCCGCTCCATTCACGCCCGGGCGAGAGGACAAAGGCTTCGCCGCCGCTCTCGCTGAAGCGGATGTTGTTTTCGCCGATGGTGGAAAGTTTCACCGCGCGGTCGAAGAACGGCCGCCGCGGAGTTCCGATATTCCTGAAAAAATAGAGGCCGCGGTATGGCAGGTCGGGTGCGGACACGACCAGATCCTTCAAGCCGTCGCCGTCGTAGTCATAGGGCAGCGGCACTCCCCAGAGGCCCACAGCCAGGTCGCAATCGATGTCCTGGTTGTACCTGACAGCCGTCACCTTGGTTTGTGAATATGCTCCCGCGGCTTCCAGCGTCAGGGCCAGAGCCAGGGAAAGAAAACGGAGGAATGGCTTCATAACCGCCTGTCAGCAGGGAATTTCCGCTATGCCTTGTCGGCTTTGCGGTGGCTGACCCATTCGAGGGCGATGACGAGAATGGCTCCGAGAACCATCCAGAGGATGGCGCTGCCTGTCTGAGGATCGATAGCGGCTACTGAGCTGAGATTCAAGCCTGAACTCTCAGGAAGGGTCTGCGCGAGGGCGTTCACCTGGGCCTCGGCCTGTTCGGCGGTCTGTCCGTCACGCATCAGCTGGGCTGTCAGCAGGCTGGCCTTGTCGCTCCACGGCCAGACCTTCACCAGAGAACCGAGCGTGAATCCGATCAGGGTGATCAGAGTCGGCCTCTCGTAGTGGCCTATCAGCCAGTGCAGGAATTTCGAGAAGGCGGCGAGGCCGAGGAGGCAGCCTAAGGCGAACACGAACAGCACCGGCAAGTTCAGTTCGCTGAGAGCGCTCATAATGAACTCATACTTGCCGAGAAGCACGAGAATGAAACTGCCGGAGATGCCCGGAAGAATCATCGTGCAGATGGCGATGGCCCCGCAGACGAGGATGAACCAGGTGGCGTTGGTCGTCTGGGTCGGAGACAGAAGGCAGATCACCGCTCCGAGAATGATTCCGAAGACGAGCCAGAGGCAGTCAGCCGCCTTCCACTTCTTGATGTCGCAGAGCATGTAGACTGCCGACACGATGATCAGTCCGAAGAAGAACGCCCAGGTCTGGATCGGGTGGTAGGCCAGCACATATTCCATCACCCTGGCGAGCGAGAACACGCTCACCAGCACGCCGGCGGCGAGGCAGAGAAGGAAGGTCCCGTGAATATTCTTCCAGAATTCTTTGAATTTTCCTTGGAGGACAAGTTTCCACGAGCTTGGCGACAGAACCGCGTTCAGCGCCTCGATGAGTTCATTGAATATTCCGGTGAGCAGGGCGATTGTGCCTCCGGACACGCCCGGGATGACATTGGCGGCTCCCATCGCGAATCCCTTGACGGCGACGAGACCGTTCTTTGCAAAGTTGGACATAGGTTGTTCTTATTATCAGTTCATTTTGGTCAGATAACTCTTGATCGCCGTGAAGCATTCCATCTGCGAGATCTCCTTCCCGGCCGGGTCGTTGATTACGAAATCGAAAAGATTCCCGTCCATCTGCCTGCGGCCGATCTTGAATCTCGCCCGGGATGTCCTGGCCATATATTCAATGGCGAAGTCAGGGTCTTTGACCAGCGAGATGAAAAGGTCCGGGGCCTGCTCGTCCAACACGTTCAGCTTGTACTTGGAAGGCCTTCCGATCCAGTCGAGATCCTTCTTGGTGATGGTGGTCTGGATGCTGGTGATGAGCCTGTCCTCGTTGCCGATCTTCCTGAAATCCTGGAAGAACACGCAGCCCCTGATGTCGTGGGCGCGGAAAAAGTTCATTATGGCCGTCTTGCAGGAGTCGAACGAGGATTCCTCGACATCGATGATGGCCACGTAGGAATGTATCTTCTGCAGAGGAAGGATGCCGGTTGGGACATTGCTGGAATGCTTGGCCAGGCTTCTTTTCCTGAAAAACTTCTTTAAAAAATCAAACATAATTCACTTACTCAACTTTCGCTTGTGATAAAGTGCCTGTGACAAAATACCTTATCTCACGTTCGAAGGGTATTGCCAAGAAAAATCAGTTCACGTTACCCTTCCCCTAAATCCCCTTCCTCGGGAAGGGGATGT
>CAVJKE010000215.1:0-3804 GCA_963649695.1 bacterium | reverse complement strand
CCCGAGGGCTTGTGCGGACGAATTTTTTCGCTATATTTGAACTTCGGTATTTCCGTGCCGGCCCGGGGCCGGAGCGAAGACTTTAGGAAACACTTTTTTAACACTAATCGATATGACTTACAAAATCATTGACATCCAGGGCATAGGCCCTGTTTATGCGGAGAAACTCACCGCCGCCGGAATCGAAACCGTGGAACAGCTTCTCGAGGCAGGCAAGACCGCCAAGGGCCGCAAGGAACTTGAGGAGAAGACAGGCATCGAAGGCAAACGCATACTCGGCTGGGTCAATCACGCCGATCTTTTCCGTATCAAGGGAGTCGGCCCTCAGTTCGCCGAACTTCTCGAGGCTTCCGGAGTCGACACGGTCAAGGAATTCGGTCACAGGGTGGCCGCCAACCTCGTGGCGAAGATGCAGGAAGTGAATGAGCAGAAACATCTTACGAAAGTAGTCCCGACAGAGGCTCAGGTCCAGGCCATGATTGACCAGGCCAAGGAACTCCCTGGTGTCGTGACTTATTAAAATTCTCGAATGTGGTTGTCAGAAATGGCAGCCACATCTTTTGTCCGTCTGCCGTGACGGCCTTCAGCGGCGTCCGGTGACGGACTGATTGAAATGCTATGACGAACAAACGAACTTTTCCGGTGCAGGGGATGGGCTGCGCGGCCTGTGTGGCCAGGGTCCAGGGCACGATAAAGAATCTTGAAGGAGTGACGGACTGCGAAGTCAGCCTCGCCACCAACACCGCCGTCGTTGAATATGACCCCGCGGCGGTCACGCCGGCTCTTATACAGAAGGCCGTGCAGGAAGCCGGCTACGACCTTGTGGTCGTCGAGGACGACAAAAACGAGGATGAGGCCCTGGATGAGGCCGACCGCCTGCGGGAGGATTCGTTCAAGTCTTTGAAAAAGGACACCGTCACCAGCGCGGTCATCTCCATATTCCTGATGCTTATCTCGATGGGATTCAATGACTTCCCGCACAAAGGCCTCGTTCTCTGGCTTCTTGCCACCCCCGGCCTTTTCTGGTGCGGCCGCCGTTTCTTCGTCACCGCCTTCAGGCAGGCCCGTCACTTCGACGCCGGGATGGACACCCTCGTGGCCCTGTCCACCCTCATCTCGTACACATTCAGCCTGTTCAACCTGCTGTTCCCTTCAGTCTGGACCTCCAGAGGTCTCGAGCCTCATCTCTATTTCGAGTCCTCTTCGATGATCGTGACCTTCGTCCTGCTCGGAAGGACTCTGGAAGAGAAGGCCAAGGCCGGCACGGTCGATTCGATAAAGAAACTTATGGGTCTCCAGCCGAAAGCCGTCTCCTTGACCCCGGGCGACATCATCCCCGTCAAGCCAGGCGAACGCGTCCCGGCTGACGGCACGGTCGTCTCCGGCGGTTCCTGCATCGATGAGTCGATGCTGACCGGCGAACCTGTGCCTGTCAGCAAGTCCTCCGGCGACAAGGTCTACTCCGGGACGATCAACCAAAAAGGTTTCCTTGAGGTCAAGGTGGAGAAAGTCGGGGCCGACACCTTGCTGTCTTCCATCATAGCGATGGTCAGGGAGGCCCAGGGCAGCAAGGCGAGGATACAGCGGACGGTGGACAAGGTGGCGGCGGTCTTCGTGCCGGCCATCATGGCGGTGTCCCTGCTGACTTTGGTCTGCTGGATCCTTCTCGACCCTGCTGACGGAGTCGCCAAGGGTCTGCTGGCGATGGTCTCCGTCCTTGTCATAGCCTGCCCTTGTTCCCTCGGACTCGCCACACCGACCGCCATAGCGGCCGGCATCGGCAACGGAGCCCGCCGCGGAATCCTCATCAAAGACGCCGATTCCCTCGAAGTCGCGCGGAAAATCGACACCGTGGTGCTTGACAAGACCGGCACCATCACAGAGGGAAGGCCTCAGGTCGTGGCGGAAAGATGGCTGGACCGGAGCGCGGAAGCCCCTGCCATCCTCCTTTCGATGGAACTCAAATCGGAACATCCTCTCTCAGAGGCGCTTGTGGCTCATCTGCATGCTCTGGACATGTCGACCCAGCCTGCTCCCGTGGAGGCCGTAAAGGCGCTCCCCGGCGCGGGAATCTCGGCGAAGGCTGGGGGCGATGAATATTTTGCCGGAAAGCCGGACACTCTTTCCGCCGAGGCCTCGGCCTGGGAGGCGGACGGCTGCACCGTGATAGTCTTCAGAAAAGGAGACCGGACCGTGGCCGAGTTCGCTGTGACCGACAAGGTCAAGGATTCTTCAGCGGCGGCTGTCCGGAGTCTTGAAAAGATGGGCGTTGAGACAGTGATCCTCACCGGTGACAATGCCGGGGCCGCGGCCTCCGTGGCCGGAAAAGTCTGCGTGAAGAGATACCGGGCAGGCATGCTGCCGGGTGACAAGGCCATATTCATAAAACAGCTGCAGGAGGAGGGCCGCAAGGTGGCGATGGTCGGTGACGGCATCAATGACAGCGCAGCTCTCGCGCAGGCTGACCTCAGCGTGGCTATGGGGCGGGGAAGCGACATAGCGATCGACACGGCTATGGTGACCCTCGCCGGCTCGTCGCTTTCGGCCCTGCCGGAAATGCTGCGTCTTTCCCGACGCACCTCGCTCATCATCAAGGAGAATCTTTTCTGGGCTTTCTTCTACAATGTGCTGGCCGTGCCTGTCGCCGCCGGAGTCCTGTACCCGTTCACAGGCTTCCTGCTCAGCCCTATGACCGCGGCCGCCTGCATGGCGCTGAGTTCCGTCTGCGTCGTCTGCAATTCGCTCAGGCTTAGGAATATGCGTGGATAAATCGGATTTCGGGCTTCTACATCAGGAACATCGTCATGTCCCTGCCGGCCTCGCGGCCTTCGCGGATCTCGGTCGAGGAGATGTCCACGATGGGGGCGTCGATGATCTCGATGTTGTAAGACCTGGACAGAGTCTCTTCCAGACTCCGCATCCCTTCTGGTACAAGTTCTTCTGAATCAAGGACGTAAGGGGTGGGGAAGTGCTTGCACTCCTCGGTCAGCTGTTCTTTGATCCTCTCGATGTCGTACCCTTTCCGAGGGTAGACCGCCACTCCGTACTCTGAAAGCAGTCTCTGGAAATCCCTCCAGCGGTGGATGTCCTGAAGGTTGTCCGCACCGATTATGAGGGTGAAGTCGTTCTCGGGTTCCCTGGCCTTGAGTGCGTCCAGAGTCTTGATCGTGTAGTGCGGCGGGTCCATCCTGAGTTCGATGTCGTCCACCCAGACGTGCAGTTCCGGATGCCGCCTGACAGCCTCCACGGCCTCCCTGTAGCGGCTTTCGCCGGAATCGGCGCTGATGGAATCCTTCAGCGGGTTCTTCGGGGAGACGACAAGATAGACCCAGTCGTATTCCTTCTCCCGGGTCAGGTACTCCATTATGGCCTGATGGCCTATGTGCAGGGGGTTGAACGACCCCGAGTAGACGGCTATTCTCACGAGCCTAGATTATGGTTGAGTAATTGAGTTTTCCGTCGTCAAGAAAATCCTCGACCATCTTCTCCGATTCGGCGTAGGCCGTCTCAAGGTTGTCATTGACAAGCACATAGTCGAACAGCGGAGCGTAGGTCATCTCCTCGGCCGCCTTGGCGACGCGCTCTTTGATGGCCTCGGGGGAGTCGGTGCCTCTTTTTATGAGCCTTTCTTTCAGAGCCTCGATGGAAGGGGCCTGGATAAAGATCGACAAAGCCTTGTCGCCGAAGTATTTTTTCAGGTTCACTCCACCTTTGACATCCACGTCGAAGATGATCGTGTGGCCGGCCGCCCATATTCTTTCAACCTCAGACTTGAGCGTGCCGTAGAAATGGTCCTCGTACACT
>CAVJKE010000214.1:0-3839 GCA_963649695.1 bacterium | reverse complement strand
GCATAACGGTTCCATTCGGATGAGAAAATGCATTTCCCGCCGTGTGCCTGCATCGCAAGGCGGAATCCGCCCATGCCTGCGAAAAGATCTATGAAAGTGAACCTGGCCTTTTCGGGGCCCGGGAAAGGAATGTCGAAGAATTCCTTGAAAAAGAGATCAATCTGTTCGTCGTCAAAGCATATTTTCTCGTCTTTCCTTTCTTCGGAGATTAACTCCTCGATGAAAGATAATGCCTCCTTGCCTCCTGAAGCGCTCAAGTACCTGCGGTTGTGCAGGAATTGAGTCAGGACAGATAGTCTGTCTTTCTGGCCGTTTTTCTCACACTGGTCAAAAAGAGTCCGAGGATTGATACCTGACAGATATGGATTTGTTTTCTCTCCCGTCATCGCACGAAGTTTATAACTTCCAAAATTACGAAAATTTACCGGAATCCTCCATATAATCTGGTTGAGGATAATTCTGTCAGAATTATATTTTACCCTGGAAATTCTTAAATTTGCGGAATGGCACGGCAGTTGCGCCCGTGCCTCGGGTCTGCCGCCGCGGAATGAACTGAACTGCCGGCGGCGGAATGTTAATGAATACGTACAAGAATATGAAAATCAAATCATTGATAGCGGCTTCGCTGGCGATTGTGGTCAGCACCGCGGCCTATTCACAGTCCAGAGGCTTCAAAATCGGCAAATGGACAGAGATACAGAACTCCATCATCAAGGAACTCAGCCGCTCCTATGTCGACTCGCTTCCTGTGGACAGGATCGAGCGGGCCGGCGTGGACGCGATGCTTTCGGAACTCGACCCGTACACGATCTACATTCCGGAAGAGGAGAACGATGACCTGATGATGATGATCAACAAGGCCTACGGCGGCATCGGAGCCATCATCTACAAGCCGGACAAGGACGGCAACGTCATCATCAACGAACCTTACAAGGATTCTCCGGCAGAGAAGTACGGCCTGCACTGCGGCGACGAGATCCTTGAGATAGAAGGAGTCAGCACCCACGGCCTGACGAGCCAGGAATGCTCTGACAGGATGAAGGGGAAGCCAGGCACGACAGTCAGGTTCAAGATCCAGAAGGTCCGCACCAAGGAAATCACGGACCTCGTGGTGACCAGGGAACGGATCCATCTGCCTGACATTGAATATGCAGGGATGCTCAACGACACGACCGGCTACATCTACCAGAGCGGGTTCACCGAGAACGTCTCCGGAGAACTCCGCAACGCCTTTCTGAAACTCAAGAGCCAAGGAATGAAAAAACTTGTACTCGACCTTCGCGGCAACGGAGGCGGGCTGATGAGCGAAGCCATCAACATCGTGTCACTCTTCGTGCCGAAAGGCTCGATGGTAATGTCCGCGAAAGGTCTGAATCCGGAAAGCGAAAAACAGTACAAGACCACCTCCGAACCTCTGGACACGGAAATTCCAATCATAGTAATGGTTGATTCAGGTTCAGCCTCGTCTTCGGAAATCGTCACGGGCGCTCTCCAGGACCTTGACAGAGCCACCGTCATGGGCAGCAGAACTTTCGGCAAGGGTCTCGTCCAGAGCATCCGTCCTCTCCCCTACAACGGGCAGTTGAAAGTCACGACCGCCAAATACTACACCCCTTCCGGCCGCTGCGTGCAGGCCATCGACTACTCCCACCGCAACGAGGACGGCAGCGTAGGGTACATCCCTGACTCACTGACCCACGAATTCAAGACCGCCCACGGCAGGACGGTTCGCGACGGGGGCGGCATCACTCCGGATGTCATCATCAAGGGACACGAATATAGCCGCCTGACATATTCACTTGTCTATGGCGGCATCATCCAGGACTACGCTCTCGAGTTCGTACGCTCGCATGAGAATGTCGACGAGGATTACCATCTTTCAGACGAGGCCTGGAATGAGTTCGTGGCGTTCGCCAAGACCAAGGATTTCGACTACCGTTCGGGGGCCAGGACCTATTTCGACAAGATGAAGTCCGAACTTGAGAAGGACGGCCTGTCAAAGACTATGACCGAGGAACTTGACGCTTTGCAGAAGGCTCTGGATATGGACAAGGAGACTTTCCTGAAGCTCAAGCGAGACGAGATCGTGCCGTTCATCGAGGAGGAGATCGTTGTCCGCTATCATTTCCAGGAGGCCGGGATCAAGCTCCGTCTCCGTTACGACGAGCAGCTCGCCAAAGCTCTCGAAAGCCCTATGATCCAGATTTAGATGCCGGGCTGCTTCCGGCTCTTCGGAAGTCCGGGCCGCCGGCATTATATTCAATAAAAAACGGGGAGACCATCAGGCCTCCCCGTTTTCATATTCATTGAAGAACTCCTATAGTTCGTTCATTTCTGCCTCGTACTCATCCTTGCGTCCGACGATGATGTCCTGGAACTCCTTCTGGCCTGTACCGGCCGGAATCAGATGTCCGCAGATGACATTCTCCTTCAGACCCTCGAGATGGTCGACCCTGCCCCTGATCGCAGCCTCGCTGAGCACCTTGGTGGTCTCCTGGAAGGAAGCGGCCGAGATGAAGCTGTTGGTGCGGAGGGCGGCTCTGGTGATACCCTGGAGGACAAGCTTGGCGGTCGCAGGTTTGGCCTCGCGGACTGACATAAGCTTGAGGTTCTGCCTTTCGAGGGAAGAATTCTCGTTCCTCATGTCGCGGGCATCCACGATGTCGCCCTGCATATACCTCTGTGAATCACCGGAGTCAAGCACATAGTACTTTCCGAAGACATTGTCGTTGGCGTCCATGAAATCCCACTTGTCCACAAGCTCCTCCTGGAGGAACTCCGTGTCGCCCGGATCCGTGATCTGGACCTTGCGCATCATCTGGCGTACGATGATCTCGAAATGCTTGTCGTTGATCTTCACGCCCTGCAGACGGTAGACCGCCTGCACCTCGTTGACGATGTAGTCCTGTGCCTTCACCGGACCGAGGATGTTGAGGATGTCGGTAGGGGAAACTCCACCGTCGGAAAGCCTTGTTCCGGCCTTGACGTAGTCGTTCTCCTGGACAAGAATCTGCTTGGTAAGAGGCACGAGATAGTGCTTCTCGACACCTGACTTGTTCTTGACGATGATCTCGCGGTTGTTCCTCTTGACCTTGCCCATGATGACCTCGCCGTTGATCTCTGAAAGGATCGCAGGGGCTGACGGGTTTCTGGCCTCGAAGAGTTCGGTGACACGAGGAAGACCGCCGGTGATGTCGCTTGACTTACCGATGGCGCGAGGGATCTTGATGATCACGTCGCCGACATTGACCTTGTCGCCGTCGTTGGCGATGACGTGGGCTCCGACAGGAAGGTTGTACTGCCTGATCGGCTCTCCGGCCTCGTCAAGGATGGAGAAGGACGGATTCCTTGTCTTGTCCCTGGACTCGATGATGACCTTGTCCTTGTTGACCGCGAACTCGTCGGCCGCTTCCTCGCGGAAGTTGACACCGTCGAGAAGGTTCTCGAAACGGACTGTACCGGCGTTCTCGGCGATCGTGATGGCGTTGTAAGGATCCCATTCGCAGAGCAGGTCGCCCTTGTGGATGGTGTCGCCATCGTTGAAGTAGAGCTTGGAGCCATAAGGCACATCGTAGTGTGAGTAGGTGATGCCTGTGTTCTCGTCTATGATGCTGACCTCGGTCATACGGCTGACGACGATCTGCTGGGCAGTGCCGTCCTCGGTGATCTTCTCGATGGTCCTGAGTTCTTCGAAGACAAGTTTTCCGTCGTATTTGGCCTCGATGGATGAATCGGCCGCCGTGCTGGAAGCTGTACCGCCGACGTGGAAGGTACGGAGGGTAAGCTGGGTACCAGGCTCACCGATGGACTGTGCGGCGATGACTCCGACAACCTCTCCC
>CAVJKE010000213.1:0-3866 GCA_963649695.1 bacterium | reverse complement strand
GAATATGGGAGAGGATATTTCCGTCTACGCTTCGACTACAGGGCCTCCATCGAGGCGAACTTCAACAACGAGATCTACGACATCCTCGCTCTCGGTGACGATGATATGCGCTTCAATCCCAAGCACATCTGGACCGGCGTGCCTGTCCGGACGGCGGAAGAGAGCATGAAACCGACCTTTGAAGTGGCTGAGATCCAGCAGATGACGGATCCGATGGCATTCATTGAAAAGACCGCGGACCAGTACCCTGGCCTCGACCTCGACGAGCTGCGTGAAGCGTTCGAGGAAGTCAAGGCCGAGGTGAAGCGCTTCGACGAGGAGAACGCTGCGAAATCAAAGAACAAAGCGTCAAAGAAAAATGCGGCCGGCGAACCGTCCAACATAAACGAATAACATAAGGCTATGAAGATCAAAGAACTGCATCTCCGCAACATCGCCTCCATCGAGAAGGCGGACATCAATTTCGAGAAGGACCTCAACGACGCCGTCAACGGCGGGCCGGCCCAGGTATTCCTTATCAGCGGCGACACCGGGGCCGGCAAATCCGTCATCCTCGACGGCATCTCGATGGCGCTCTACAAGACCACTCCCCGCATCTGCGGCGTGTCGGACCAGAAGAAGAACAAGTACACGAACCGTGAAGGCGAACTGGTTCAGGTGAACGACATTTCGCAGTACACCCGCCTTGGCATTTCCCCTTCGGACGAGTGCTACAGCGAGGTCGTGTTCATCGGAAACAACGGGGCGGAATACCGTGCCAGGCTGACTTTGGGAATATATCAGACCAAAACGGACAGCGAAGGCAAAAGTTATCTGAAGTACCGTGAGCCGCTTTGGGAGGTCCACTGCGGAGCCAAGGACTGGTACAAATCCGAAGCCCGCGACACCATTCTGGATCCGGATGTCGTAGGACTCAGCTTCGAGCAGTTCAGCCGTATGGCGATGCTCGCCCAGGGGCAGTTCGCCGCCTTCCTCACCGGCGGCAAGAATGAGCGCGAGAGCATCCTTGAAAAGCTCACAAACACCGAAAAATTCACTGACTACGGCAATGCGGTCAAACGTTTGTGCGACAAGGCTAAGAGCGACAGGGATAAGCTCCGGGTCGGCTATGACACTGAAAGCCAGCACACACTTCCGCAGGAGAAGGTGGACGAATTGACTGTAGAGAAGACTGCTCTGGCGTCTGAGAAAAAGAAGCTTGACGACCAGAACGGCAAGAACGAAGAGACCATCAGGTTCGTGGAAGCGGTTCTGAAAGGCCAGGCGGACGCAAAATGCGAAGGAGAAAAGAAGGCCCGGCTGGAGGCTGTAGTCGCAGGCGAAGAGTACAAGTCCGCCAAGACGCTCGCCGCCGATTGGGACGCCACCGCCACCGCGCGGCAGAAGCTCGACGACCTGAATAAGAGTACCGCGAAACTCCATCAGGAGAAGGTGAATATTCAGACACAGGAGAATCTCTTCACTTCCCTCTCCGCAGATCTGAAGAAGAGGCGACAGGCACTGGCTGCCATGGGCGACCCGCAGAAGGCCGCGGACGCCAAGCAGGCAGAGATAGACAAGCTCACCTCTCAGCGCGACGCCCTGAATCCGGGTAAGATCAATTCAGACATCAAAGCGGTAAACGACAACATCAATGAGCTGACGGTCCTCTCCGGAAAAGAGAGGTCCATCAGCGATAAGGACAAAGAGCTGAAGACCCTTGCCGGTGAAATCAAGGCCGACGGGCAAACCGCCGCCGGATACAAGCAGGAATATGACAATGCAGAGACCGCCTACAAGGCCGCTAAGCAAAAATACGACGAGACGAATGCGAAACTCACCACCATGTCCACCTGTGTGGGTGATATGCTGACCAGCCTCCGCAAGCGGCTCATCGAGGAACACGCGCAGACCTGCCCGCTCTGTGGCGGACACATCACGAATATTCCTCTGGAGGAAGAGTTCAGGGGACGCCTGACTCCGTTTGAACAAGAGCAGGAAGCTGCTGAAATCGCTCTTCGCGGTGCGGAGAATGTCCGCGGCATGCACAAGTCGCAGTACGACAGATTCTCCGGAGAACTCAGCAACAAGAAGAAGCGTTTCGAGAAAGACAGTAAGGCATTGGCGGCCGACCGTAAGGCTTTCGCAAAGGATGCCTCGAAGTTCGACATCGATGTCACAAAGCCTCTCGCGGAGCAGATTGACTCTCTCCAGGCGGATTGTCAGCAGAGACTTAGGGGACTTGTCAACTGTCAGAAGCTGGCGGAGAATCTGCAGAAGGCCATCAACAAGGCCACTGATGAAAAGAAGCCTCTCGATGCCGATCTCAAGAGGTACAACGCTGATTCCCAGACCATCAAGGCCATCGAGTCGACCCGCGACATCATCCTGAACAAGTATCCGCAGTGGAACCGTCCGGTTCCCCCGAAGACTTACCAGTGCGGAAACATCACCGCTGAGTGGAACAATCTCAACAATGCCGTCACGACTGTCGCTGCGAACATCGCTAACCTGGAGGACAGAATCAAAGAATGCGACAATGTCCTGAGCGAATACTACTCGGCTTCGGGCAAAACCGTCAAGGATCTCACGGCTCTCATCTCGCGCGCAGGCGAAATCGATCAGGCGAAGAAATCCGTGAAGAAGGCCGACGAGGATCTTAAATCGGCCTCAGACGCACACTCCAAGGCCTTGGGCGAAATCAGCAAGGCCCTTCAGGGACTTAAGGTGGCCGATGAAAAAGACATTCCTTCGAAGGATGAACTGCTGAAACTGCGCGAGGAGCTGAAAAAACGCAATGACGAGATTGTCGGCAGAACGCAGGTCATCGACAAGCAGCTCAAAGATAATGAGGCTAACCTCAAAAGGCTCTCTCGCATCGAGGCCGAACTGAACTTGGCGAAATCCAAGGCGGCCAAGTGGGAGAAGCTCAACAGCACTTTCGGCGGCAGCAGATTCCGCACGCTCGTGCAGACCTATATTCTCAGGCCGCTTCTGAACAATGCGAACATCTATCTGGAGAAGATCACGGACCGCTACCGCCTTACCTGCAGCGAGGACAACGAGCAACTCTCGATCCTCGTCCAGGACCGCTACAACAAGGACCAGATACGAAGCGCCACCGTGCTCTCGGGCGGCGAACGCTTTATGATCTCGCTGGCGCTGTCCCTTGCGCTTTCATCCCTCAACCGCCCGGATCTCAACGTGGATATTCTTTTCATCGACGAGGGTTTCGGCACTCTGGACCAGAAGAATCTCAACTCGGTGATGTCCACGCTCGAGAAGCTGCGCGAGATCGCCGGCGAGAGCAACCGCCGCGTGGGCATCATCTCCCACCGCGAGGAACTCGACGAGCGCATCCCGGTGCAGATCCACGTGAAGAAGAAGGGCGAGGGCCGCAGCATCGTCGAGACCATCTGCCGGGAATAAGAGAAACACCGCCATATCGGGTAATCAGGTTGCCTTCCACAATGTCCGGGGAAGGCAATCTATTTCTCGGTAGCCACAAGGTGTAGAGTGCGTGACGGTATCATCCGTTTATCTGCCACGCAAGCATACACATATACGGCGGCGGATAGAGCTTAATTCTCTGTTCACGATGATTGCATACCATTCCGGGGGGCAATTTTCTTATGAGTCCCACTATAAGTCATCTATTTCAGAGGATTTGGAGACGTTGAAAGAGGCGAAAGAACAACTTTCAAGACTGTGAGCCACGACCATGAAAATCGAGCCTTCAAAATTTTACGGCGGTAAATTTTACCGCCGCAAAGAAGTTGACAAGGTTCACAGGTCACCGCCCATTCTGCGGCAATAAGCGGCAAGATCTCTCACTGTTCTTCAGCATCACCGGAATCTATCTGAGGGGCATCATCCGGTGCTGTCAG
>CAVJKE010000212.1:0-3876 GCA_963649695.1 bacterium | reverse complement strand
AGTAACTCAGATAATATGGTCTTAGCTATATTCTTATCACTTGTTGACGAGTTGTAATTCATCAAAACAAGAGTTATCCATTGGTTATATCTATTATACTCAATAGGTTGTCCCCAAAAATCCTGTAATATTTCACTCGGTGTGTCTTGAATAATATTCCTAAATTCAAGAATATGTTCCTTTAATTTCCGGAAGATCGCAGGCATAAGCAATTTTTCTCCGTCAACTGTTTCAACCAACTCTTTCCCACCGGAAGAAAATGAATCACGAACATTAGAGTTCACGATACCATAATTTTTAACAAGCCAAAATACCCACCTTTCATATTTTTCTGATTTGCTTGAAAGGATTGTTTCAGGGAAAAACACAAAACCCTGAGCCTCATAGTAATCTTTTTCAGATGGAGGTAATTTTGACCACATTCTCATTGTCATAGGAGCGGCAGTATCAACATTATCTCCTGCCCACCATAAGCTTTCACCAGGCCTCAATTTCGACTTATAATATTGAGCTACAGGAATAGCAGGTTCGTCCATATTTCTAAGATCCTCGTAATAAAGAGCTTTTTGGTTAAGGTTATCATCAACCTTATCCATAAGATCCTTGAACTCGGATAATTCAGGACGGGAATTTACAGCTGCTATCATTTCTTGAAATACTTGTCCCAGTTGGACTCTATGCTTTTGGCGATGTTGTATGCCAGCACGCAAGGGACTGCGTTGCCGATGATCTTGTAGGCATCGCTGGAAGACAGGCCTCTTCCAAGTTCATTTTTCCCAAAGACAAAAGCATAGTCATCAGGGAAGGTCTGGATCCTCGCACATTCCCTGACAGACAGCCGACGCTCCTGCAGGCCGGCGGCCAACTCCTCAGAATGCGTCCCGCCGTGTTCTGAGGACAAACGTCTGTACTCGATGTTGCCGTGATGCTCTGACCTGATGGTAGGGCCGACAGAGTCCAACTTAACCTCGCTCTGGCCCTGCCCGTGTCCGAGAAACTTACCTCTTGAGTAGGCATTCTGTGCCTCGTCGGCAGAGGTTCCCGGTTCCTGCAGGCCCACAAAGGCATCCGCACAGGTGACATAAGGCTTCAGGCCTTGCCCGTGAGTTTTCTGAGGATACGGATCATAATCCGGGGATATGGTCTTGCGGGAAAGTTCCTCCAGAGCTTTTTTCTTCAGGCAGCTTTTTCTGAACCCGAAGAATATGACCCTCTCCCTGGACTGGGGAACACCATAATCCGCGGCATAAAGCACTCTTGCAGGAATGACAAGGTAGCCACCGTCACAGGCGGCGGAAAAGTCATGCTCGATGACTTCCTTGACATCATTGAGATTGGTCAGACCCTTGACATTCTCGGCGATGAACATCTTTGGCTTGACTATGGACACCACCTCCCGCATCCAGATGTACAGCTTTCCTCTGCTTTCTTCAGATGGCTCATCCTTTTCGAGCAACATCCCCAGATGGCTTTTCTGTGAATTGAAACCAAGCCGTTTGCCTGCGACCGAAAAGTCTTGGCAAGGAAAGCCTCCGGTGACAATGTCAACACCGGACGGGAAAGAGAACTCCTTGTTCTTGCATTTCTTTACAAGGTCGACAATACTCTCCAAATGATATATGTCCGTAACATCATTTTTCCTGCCGGAGAAATAGTTCGTCCAGGCTGCTTTCGCATCAGGCCTGATGTCATTGGCGAAGACGGTCTGGAATCTTGTAGGAGCAAGTTTTACCCAATTTCCATCCGTTTCGGAAATCCAGTCAGGATGCAGTTGCTCGTCGACACTTTTCCTCAGACAGCGGAAGTCTCCCTCAAAACCCAGATCCATACCTCCACATCCTGAAAAGAGTGAAAGTACATTTATTTTATTTATAAATTTATCATTCGCCAGAGACATACGATATTTACGTTAAAACTAAAAGACAAATATAGACAAAAGTTGTCTATGATGGGCATAGATGGCTTAATCAGAATAATCAGAGATGTCGGGGTGGAGGTGTCTGGAAATACTTACTCGCTGACGAGGACCGTGGCCCAGACTTCGCAGCCTTCGCCGCGGCCCACGAAGCCGAGACGCTCGGTGGTTGTGGCCTTGACGGAGATCCGGTCAATGTCGCAGCCGATGACCTCGGCGAGAGTCCGGCGCATCGTGTCGATGTGCGGACGGAGTTTCGGGGCCTGGAGGGCTATCGTGATGTCGGCGTTGACAAGGGAGCAGCCCTTGTCCGCGAGCATATTCACAACTTCCTTCAGCAGCAGTTTGCTGTCAATCCCTTTCCATCTGTCGTCGGTGTCGGGGAAATGCTGGCCGATGTCGCCGAGAGCCGCCGCCCCGAGCAGGGCGTCGCAAAGGGCGTGGATGGCCACATCGCCGTCTGAATGAGCCACGAAGCCCATCGCACTTTCAATCCGCACGCCGCAGAGCCACATCGGCAGCCCTTCTTTCAATGCGTGCACATCGTAACCGTTACCTATTCTGTAGTTCATACCTTAATTGTTTTCGTTGAGTGTCTTGAGTATCTGCTCGGCGACCGGCTTCGGGACCAGCGCGGAGAGGTCTTCGAGCGAGGCGGCCGCTATGCGAGCCACGGAACCGTAGTGCATCAGAAGGCGTCGCTCCGTCTTCTCGCCGACTCCTTTGATCTCCCGCAACGCACTCTGGATCTGAGCCTTGCTGCGGAGACTCCTGTGGAATGTTATGCCGAAACGGTGGGCCTCGTCACGGATCTGCATCAGAACCTTCAGAGCCTGCGAATTGCGGTCCAGGAAAAGAGGGTAGGGGTCGTCCACCCGGATCACCAGTTCCATCCTTTTAGCGAGGCCGACCACCATCAGCCGCCCGTCCATCAGCCCCAGCTCGTCGAGAGCCTGACGCGCGAACTCCAGCTGCCCCTCGCCGCCGTCGATCACCACCAGTTGCGGCAGGTCGTCCGGAGCCTCTTCCAGCATCCTTGAATATCTCCGGTTCACCACCTCCTTCATCGATGCGAAATCATTCGCCCCCACCACGGTCTTGATCTTGAACTTGCGGTAGTCCTTCTTGGAAGGAACTCCGTCACGGAACACTACGCAGGAGGCCACGGGATTGGTACCCTGGATGTTGGAGTTGTCGAAACACTCGATGTGTGTCGGCAAAGCCTTCATCCCCAATGCCTTCTGGAGGTCTTCCATCACAAGTCGGCGGTACTCGTCAGGATCCGTGCGTTCCCTCTGCTTGAGAGAGTTGAAGAGGAATTCCTTGGCGTTCTTGACGCTCAGCTCGAGGAGGGCGAGCTTGTCGCCCCGAACCGGAATACGGAAGATGATCCCTTCAATCTCCACATCGGGAAGGAACGGCACGAAAACATCTTTTGCGAGTTCACCGAATTTAGACTCTATCTCAGCGATGAAAGCGCTGAGCACCGAGGCCTGTTCCTCCTCGATGTTCATCTTGAATCCCAGGTTCAGAGACTGTATCACCGCCCCTCCGCGGACCCGCAGGAAATTGCCGAAGGCTTCCTGACCGTCGAAGACCAGCGAGAACACATCGCAGGAAGTGTCAGAGGCAGAAGAGATTATAGAGTGTGAATAGTGGTTTTTCAGGGCCTCTATGCGGTTTTTGCAGACCTGCGCATCCTCGAAACGCAGCTCGGCGGCCGCCTGTTTCATCGCACTTTCATATTCACGGATCATCTCGTTCACTCCGCCTTTGAGCAGGCGGGTGATCTCGGAGATCCAGGATGAATATTCAGCCTTGCTGACCCCGCCGCAGCAGCAGCCCTTGCACCGCCCTATGTGGTAGTCCAGGCAGGGACGGAATTTGCCCCTCAGCACCGAGTCGCTTGTGATTTTGAGGTTGCAGGAGCGCAGAGGGTAGTTTTTCCTGAAGAATTCGAG
>CAVJKE010000211.1:0-3888 GCA_963649695.1 bacterium | reverse complement strand
GATGGCAAGCCGATTGACGACGCCATCAAGGTTTTCAGCAAGGTGAAAGGTGTCCTTGACGTGTCCAAAGTAGGGTCAAGGGACATCAGGTAAAGCGGCGGAGACTCCCGCCGTTCTTTTTCAGTTTCAGACAGTTTCGGTTTTAGACAGAAGCATCATCGCTTCGTCCACCGTCAGGGCGTTTCCGGCCGTGAAGCCGCCGGACGCGGTTCTGCGCAGGGAGAACAGGTGGGCGCCGCTGCCGAGCGCCTCGCCAAGGTCTCTGGCCAGAGCCCTGATGTAGGTCCCTTTGCTGCACTTCACCCGGATCTCTGCCATCGGCAGGCCGAGCGGGGAAGTGTCGATGACGTTTATCCTCGGATTAGGACGCAGGTCGTCATCTCCCGGGATGTCCTCAGTCTTGCCGTAAGGGTAGAATCCGGCCAGTTCCATCTCATAGATGTTGATGGACTGCCTGCTTAAGGTGTCGGCGACGGAATGGTCGAAATCCTCCAGCACCTCGGTCTTCGCCTTGTGCGCGTCCTTGTACTGTTTTCTGGCCAGCTCGTAGGCTCTGACTCCGTCGACGGATTTGGCCGAGAAGAGCGGGGCGATCTGCTCCTGCTCTCCGATAAAGGTCGGCAGGACCTCCAGCAGGGAAGCCTCGCTGACCCCGTCGGTAGGATATTCCTTGTCTATCGCCTTCTCCCTGTCGTAGGAAGGGGTCGTCGCCCCGAACGAGACGCCGGCAAGATATTCCTTGCCCTCTTTCTGGAGGGTCTCCGCCAGTCTGGTGGCTTTGCCGATGCAGACGAGCAGGACTCCGGTGGCGAGGGGGTCGAGGGTGCCAGCGTGGCCGACCTTCAGGTTCTTTTTGCCGAAGTGGCGGCAGGCGGCCCATTTGATCTTGCGGATCACATCCGCCGAAGTCCAGCGGTAGGGCTTGTCGACGGGCAGGATAATCCCTTCCGGGTAATCCTCGATGCTTCCTGAAAGCCTGGGATTACCGGAAAGAAAAATTTTGTCCGCTATTAACGCGTTGATTTCCAAACTACTTGCTGATAGGCATCTTGTCGATGCGGCCCTGGTGACGGCCACCCTCGAACTCAGTGTCCAGCCATTTGTTGAGAATGCTCGTGACCATCTGGTAGGAGATGAAACGGGCCGGCATCACAAGCACGTTGGCGTTGTTGTGGGCCTTGGCCAGGCGGGCTATCTCTGTCTCCCAGCAAAGAGCGGCGCGCACGTGCTGGTGCTTGTTGAGAGTCATGGAGATGCCGTTGCCGGTGCCGCAGAACGCGACGCCGAGGTCAACCTCGCCATTGTCGATGGCGTTTCCGAGAGCGTGGCCGAAGTCAGGGTAGTCGCATCTCTCGCTGGAGAATGTGCCATAGTCCACTACTTCGTAACCTTTCTTCTTGAGCAAGGCGGATATCTTCGTCTTGTAGTCAAAGCCAGCGTGGTCGCTGGCGACACCGAATTTCATATTCTTAGAAGTTTTAAAAAAGTTTCTTTTTGCTGACTGTCGTGATGAACTCCTTGAGGTAGAACGGCTCGAAGTAGGCTACATCCTCGAACTTCTTGTTTTCCAGCGCTTTGACCGCCGGCTGGAGCAT
Source organism: bacterium (assembly GCA_963649695.1). Classification (GTDB taxonomy): domain Bacteria; phylum Bacteroidota; class Bacteroidia; order Bacteroidales; family UBA932; genus Cryptobacteroides. Next base: position 2,293 of record CAVJKE010000211.1, on the reverse strand, counting down.
CGAGGCCGCTTTTGGGCAGCACTGCGCGAAGTGGGCGTCCGGCCCTGCGAGAGCCTGTCCGCATTTCCCGGCCCCGTCACCTATGAAGAGGACCGGGCCTTCGGCGAGCTGCTCCTTGAAGGAGTCCGCGTCGATGATTTTAGCCTCTGTCGGAGAGACCTGGCGGCCGTCCGGAGTGAATATTCCCGTGTAGACTTCCATCCGTCTGGCGTCGATCATCGGGATGATGTAGCGGCAGCCTTCCGGGACGAGTCCTTCGGCCTTGGCCTGCCAGACAAGGGTGTCGAGGGTGCCTACGGACAGCATCGGTATCCCCGCTCCGAAGCAGAGTCCTTTGGCAGTGGACACGCCGACGCGGAGGCCGGTGTAGGATCCCGGGCCTTTGCTGACGGCGACAGCGTCGCAGTCGGAGACCTTCAGCCCTCTTTCAGAGAGCATCTCGCTGACGAAGAGAGCTGTCTTCGAAGCGTGCGCCCTCGGCTCGTCGCTGAGTCTCTCGCAGACGATCTTTCCGTCCTCGGCGAGGGCGGTGGAGCAAAGAGATGTCGAAGTCTCGATCAGGATTATTCTACTACTCATTATTTGTTGAAAATCATTTCTTTAATGTAAGGGAAGAACACCTCGGCCGCATTCTTGACCGGGTCGTAGAACAGCGAGCCGTCGGTCATCTTGGAACAGTCGAATCCCAACGCCGTGGCCGCCGAATTGAACAGCAGGATCACAAGGCCGATGGCGAGCAGAACCTTCAGCAAGGCGAAAACCACGCCGAGAAGCTTGTTAAGCCAGCCGAGCATCACGATCTTGACGATGCCTTCCAGCATCTTGCCAAGCACCGTCAGGCCGAGGAACACGGCCACGAGGATGAGCGTGAACGCTATGACCTGTAGAAGGGTGGGGGAGAGGTCGATGGCCGACCCGAGCAACTCCACGACCGCGCTCGAGAAATGGAACGACATCCAGGCACCCAGCACAAGGGCGACCAGAGAGGCCGCCTGGGCTATGAATCCTTTGGACAGGCCTCTGAAGACGGCCGGTACGCAAAGAAGAAGGATGACTATGTCTATCAAGTTCATCGTCTACCGATTTGATGTTGCCTATTTGATAAAAAACGCGGAATTCACTATCTTTGCGGTTTCATTGCAGGGGCTGCGTTTTCCAGCGCTTTCAAGATGCAAAAATAGAAAGAAAATTATGACATTCAAAGAGTACAAAGGCCTTGATCTGGTTTCTGTCGGGAATGAGGTTCTCGACAGGTGGAGGAAGAATCATGCGTTCGAGAAATCCCTGGAGGTCAGGGAGGGCGCTCCTGAGTTCATATTCTTCGAAGGACCTCCTTCCGCCAACGGCAAGCCTGGCATCCATCACGTGATGGCCCGCTCCATCAAGGACGCGATCTGCCGCTACAAGACCCAGACCGGCTACAAGGTCAACCGCCGCGCCGGGTGGGACACCCACGGACTGCCGGTGGAGATCGGCGTCGAGAAGAAGCTCGGCATCCACAAGGACGACATAGGCACGAAAATCTCGGTCGAGGAATACAACAAGACCTGCCGCAGCGAGGTGATGAAGTACACCGCCGAATGGACGGAGATGACGCAGCGTGTCGGCTACTGGGTCGACCTGGACGCCCCTTACATCACCTACGACAACCGCTACATCGAGACTTTGTGGTATCTTCTGAAGAAGATCTACGACAAGGGGCTGCTCTACAAGGGCTACTCCATACAGCCATATTCACCTTCCGACGGCACGGGACTCAGTTCCCACGAACTCAACCAGCCTGGCTGCTACAAGGACGTGACGGACACCACCGTGACCGCCCAGTTCGAGGTCATCAAGGACGGAAAGTCCGAGCCGCTCTTCGGCGACGGGACCCTTCCTGTGTACTTCCTTGCCTGGACCACCACCCCATGGACTCTGCCTTCAAACACGGCGCTCTGCGTGGGACCGAAGATTGAATATGTCAAGGTCCACTCGTTCAACCCTTACACGGGAGGCGAGGCCATCTATGTGCTGGCCAAGGAACTCGTGGGGGCCTGGTTCAACCCTAAGGCGGCCGAAGTCTCTTTCAGCGAATACAAGCCGGGCGACAAACTGGTGCCTTACAAGGTCCTGGACGGCTCTTTCAAGGGTTCTGACCTTGTCGGAATCCGCTACAAGCAGCTGATCCCGTGGTTCAAGCCGGTCGAGGAAGGCGAGGCCTTCAGGGTGATCTCCGGCGACTATGTCACGACCGAGGATGGAACCGGAGTCGTGCACATCGCCCCGACCTTCGGCGCGGACGACAAGAAAG
>CAVJKE010000210.1:0-3899 GCA_963649695.1 bacterium | reverse complement strand
ACCTTATCACACGTTCGAAGGGTATCGCACGAAAACAATCAACTTACGTTACCCTTTCCCTAAATCCCCTTCCTCGGGAAGGGGACTTGCTCCGTCACATAAGTGACGGGGAATAAGGTGTTTCGCACATGCGAAACTTAAATTCTTTAATATTCAGATATGATAAGCCCCCGGCGGAAGCGTCCACCGGAGGCCCGGACTTTCATCTTATTCCTCTGGTTCGAACATCGGGTCCCAGGAAGGAAGGACTATCGGCTTCTGCTCGAGCAGCTTGAGGACATCGGCAGGAACATACTGCTTCTCGACCACGAGACGGAACATGTAGTTGTCGAACCACTCGTCGGTCATGATCATGTTGCCCTTGTAGCCGGAATCGGCCCCCCAGCTGTTCTCGACCATCCACTTGACAGGCTTGCCGTCCTTGATGTCGACGGCGATGAGGGTCATAGCGTGGGAGGAGCCGCTGGCGTGGGTCTGGATCCTCTGCTTCTTGTCCATCGGGAAGGTCGTGCCGAAGAGAGAACCGTAGTCATAGTTGTTGAGATCGAGAGTACCCTTCTGGCGGTCGCTGAACTTGCCCACGTCGCAGGAGAAGTACATCGCGGTGTTGTCCTTGATCGAAGCGATGGCGATCTCCTTGATCTTCTCCATAGGGAGGTTGATGTAGAGCCAGTTCTGGCCGTCGTAGACGTGGCGGTCATATTCAATCTCATAGACTTTGTTCATCTCGCGGGTAGGGTCGTTCATCACCATCACGTAGGTGTGGTTGAGATCCGTGCCTACATATTCATTGAAGAAGGACTTCGGGGTGTAGGTCTTGCAGCTGACGAACTCGCCCTTGGAGTTGTAGCGGGTCCACTCGAACTCCACCGGCGGCTCACCGAGGCAGAGGACAAGCATCCTGTAGATCTCCTTGAGCATCTGGGTCTTGACGGTCTGGCACTGCTTCGCCGGGGTCTCGCGGAGACGGAGGCCGAACTCGCGGAGTTTGGTGGCGAGCTGGGTGCGCATCTGAGAGGTGTTGTTGGCGCAGTAGGTCTCAGGCATCGCCTCTGAAGGCACGAGACCGTACTTGGTGACAAGGTTGGACACACCGGTGAACTGGCCGCCGTCGCTGATAGGATGGTTGAAAAGCCAGTCTACCTTGCGCTCGTCGAAGCCCATGTCCTTGGTGTCGATCACTCCCTGGAGGAAAAGATTGGACTTCTCCAGCATGTCGTAGAAGAATATGTAGTTCTGGGAGAAGGTGAACGCACCCAGGTCATATTTATCTATCATTTTAGCTCTCAGCACATTCAGACCAGAGAAAAGCCAGCAGCGGCCGGAGGATTTCTGGTTCGTGCGTCCCTTTGTCTTCACGATGTCGGAGAAGTGGGTGTCGATCATGGCGATGTTCTCCGAATTGGCGGCGAGGACATTGATGGACGCACCGTTGAGGGCGTTGCGCACGGCCTTGTCGGCGGCTGTGCCTTCGTAGCCGGTACGGATTTCCGTCAGCATCTCCTGCGAGATGCCGCCATTCTCAGACTGTTTCTGGGCTGAAGCGTCGAGTCCCGACAATGCCAGGACAGCGGCGGCGAGCAAAAGTGATTTTTTCATAAATATTCCAAAATTTGGGGTAAATTTAGCGAAATTTTCTTGGAAAAGCAGAAGATCGGGCGGTTTTTCGTCCGCCAAGCGGCAGACAGACAATGACAGCTAAGGGTAAGACATTGATAATGGCAGGGATAGTCCTTGTTCTCGCAGCCTGTGACCTCCTCACGGGAGGAGCGGGCTTCGGCGCGGCGGACTCCGCAGTCATCGTCAAGCTCCGTCTGCCCCGAATGCTGGCGGCCGTCATCGGAGGGGCCTCCCTCGCCGCCGCGGGCCTTCAGATGCAGAGCGTCTTCCGCAACCCACTCGCCGACCCTCACATAATGGGCGTCAGCGCCGGAGCGGGAACGGGAGCCGCCATAGCCACCCTCGCGGCAGGTGCGTCGCTGCCAACCGCCCTCGGAGGGGTCACGGTGGCCACGGCGGCCTTCCTCGGAGCCCTTCTGACCGCAGCCCTCGTCGTGGCCGTGGCCTCCCGGGTCGGTGACTCCGCCACCCTGCTCGTCTTCGGCGTGATGCTGGGATTCATCTTCTCCGCCGCCACCTCCATCCTCGAACATTCAGCCTCGGCCGAAAGCCTCAAGGTCTTCTACAGCTGGTCTTCAGGCAGTTTCACGGGGGTCAGGCCGGGCGAAGCGGCGGTGATGGCCACCGCGCTCCTGGCCGGGACCATCCTGCTCTGCCTCAACAACAAAGGACTCGACATCGCCCTCTTCGGCGATGAATATGCCCGCCTGGCGGGGACCGACATAGTCAAGGTCAGGAACACCGCGCTCATCGGCAGTTGCCTGATGGCCGGAGCCGTCACAGCGTTCTGCGGGCCTCTCGGCTTCGTGGGCATCGTCTCGCCGCACATCGCCAGAGCCTTCCTCGGCACTTCGGTCCACCTGCGGGTCATACCGGCCACACTGCTCACCGGAGCCGGAGTCTCGCTGGCTGCGGACATCCTCTCACAGGCCTTCCGCTCCCCTCTCCCGGTGGGAAGCACGATGGCCATCATCGGAATCCCCGTCATCCTCACCATACTTCTAAAAAGGAGGCCGCTATGCTGAAACTTGACGGACTGACCGTGGGCCACAACGGAACCGCGGCGGCGGGGCCGCTCTTTTATGAATATCCAGACGGCGCGTCGGTGATGCTGCGTGGCCGTAACGGCGGAGGCAAAAGCACGTTGATGAAGACGGTGGCCGGGCTTCTTGAGCCTGTCGGCGGGAGTTTCACGACAGGTGGCGAGGTCGTGATGGTCCCGACACGGATTCCTAAAATCAAGGGGTTCACTGTCAGGGAGTTCATACTCACGGGGATGCAAGGCCGCACCGGTCTCTTCGGGAAGGTTTCACGGCAGGATAAGGAGGCCGTGGAGCAGGCGCTCGGCCGGCTGGGACTCGGGCCTCTCGCTGACAAGGACATCAGCGGCATTTCGGACGGAGAGTTCCAGAAGGCCTGCATAGCCACGGCTCTGACCAGGAAGGCGGACGTCATCCTGCTCGACGAGCCGACGGCGTTCCTGGACGTGGACAACAGGGTGGCCATCCTGAGGCTTCTCAGGGAAGTGGCCCGTTCCACAGGGGCGACGGTGATGTTCTCCACCCACGACATCCACGACGGGGTCCTTTTCGCCGACTTTGTCCTCAACCTCGACGCGCCTGATGAAACAATCCATAAAAACATTCCATAAAAACAATCCGTGAAAAAATCCACCCTTCGGATTTGAAACACTGAAACATTTTTTTGTTGAAACACTGAAACATTTTCCTTATCTTTGTTTCACCGCCGGGTTGAAACACTCAGGGCAAGCGGACACGCCAGGATGACAGACAGCCCGGACGGAAAAGCGGACATACGCTGAAACATATTCATATATGCCGGAAAAGATATTCTTCATAGACGGTCACGCGCTGATCTTCAAGATGTACTACGCATTCTTCAGGAAGCCGATGATCAATTCCAAAGGAGCGGACACGTCCATCCTTTACGGATTCACCAAGTACATCCTCGAGCTTCTGGAAAGGGAGAAGCCTGATTATCTCGCGGTGGCATTCGACCCGCCGGGAGGCACCTTCAGAAACCAGATGTACCCCGAGTACAAGGCCAACCGCAAAGAGACCCCACAACTCGTCATCGACGCCCTCGAGCCGCTCACCGACCTATGCGGGCAGATGAACATCCCGGTCCTGATGCTGAAAGGCTTCGAGGCCGACGACGTGATCGGCACGATGGCGAAACGCTGCGCCCGGGAAGGGCTGGACGTCTATATGGTCACTCCTGACAAGGACTACGGCCAGCTGATCGAAGACCACATCTGG
>CAVJKE010000209.1:0-3943 GCA_963649695.1 bacterium | reverse complement strand
GCTCTCCGCGTGGAGCCTCTGCGCGCAGCCCGAAATCCATAGCCAGTGGGAGGGCGCGAGGGTGGCGTTCCTCGGCGACCTCGACCCTGTTCTCCGGAGCGTAAGAGTCTTTGAACACCCGGCCGCAACCTATGAGGGCAGGAAGTATGGAGCCAATATTGTTATAGCCGTAATCGACCACACGTGGCTGCACCTTCAAGTCGAGGTCATCGCAGATGTCGTTGTAAGCGCCTTGGCGGAATGATGTCATCGAGACTATCTTGCCCTTCCCCCAGTTCCCGTTTTTCAGCCTGCTCTGTTCCCGGATCTCGACCTCATACTGGTCATAAATGATGTAGCAGATGCGCCTGTCCTTGGTCTCCGCCGGCTTATCCGGGGACGATGACCCAAGAGTCTTGTCAAGAATGTCGTTGAGGTTGTCAAGGGCTATCTCCCACGGTTTCTTCACCTTGAGACGGGACAGAAGAGACGGCCCGCCGTAAAGCTTTTCCCAGGCCGCCTTTTCCTCCGGAGTGCCGTCACCAAGCTCGTGACGGATGATGGCAAAGACCGAACGGGGTCTCTTGAACGGCACTTCAAGACAGCGGCTTTCCGCGATGCCGCCGACAAGGATGCGGGAGGTTGTGTTGAAATTGTTTCTTCCAGCGAAAAAGATCTCGTCGCTTATCTTTGCGTCCGTCGCTCCTGCAGAGAGTTCGGCGAGCAGTATCGCAGGCTGCTGCTGGCATCTAAGCACCCAGTCATCAAATTTCTTGTTGAGGTACTGCGACAGCTTTTTCCTGGACTTGTCATTGTCTTGAAGGAGGTAGGACAGTATCTGGAAATAGGCAAGGGTCTGGTAGTCGAATATATTCTTTTTTCCCGCTCCTACATTTCTGATTTTCAATGATTTCTCCATCAAGCCGGCTGCATTGTCGTAGTCTCCGCGGTAGAGTGAGGCGATGGCGGCCACCGCGGCCGGCCATTCGCTTCTGCCCGACGCGGCGTCGAGGTCTTCCCGCAGTTCGCCGGTCAGCAGATACCGCATTCCGCCCACCATCTCGAACATTCTGGCCTTCGGATCACCTTTAAGGTACTTTTTCGCAAAGGCCTCCACCGCTTCCAGATCGCCGGCGGTGAGAATGTTGTAGATGGCCAGCGTGCCGAGCCTGAATTCCGCGGCCAGAAAGTTTATGGATGCTGGAAGCGAACGGAACACGGGATCGAACACCGGTTCAGTCAGCACATCCTCCATCATAGCGGCAGGAGAAGTGTCGTAGTACAGCAGCGACTTGAACTGCTCAGGGATGACCGTCTTTTCTTCTTCCACAAGACTCTTGACAAGACGGAATTTTGGCGAGCCACCGAGATGCCGGGCTTCCTTCACGCGCTCCACGACTTCCGGCCAGTAAAGCAGCGAGTCAAGAGCCACTCTCATGTAAGAGGTCGGCATCACTGAATATGTCTTGCCCCAGGGAGAATTGCGGGAGATGAGACGCTTCTCGTTCAACAGCACGTCAAGGTCCTCGGTCCTCCGCGCCGCGCTTGACGATAGTCCCGCCTTCAGGATCTCGCTTTCCGTCATCCAATGCCCGTCGGAGCAGGCTATCGCAGCCAGCAGCCAGCTCTGGCTCTTGGTAAGCCCGAAATCCTGCTGCGGGAAAAGACTTTTCATCTTCTCGATCCGCTCGGCGGCCTTCTTCGTCAGAAGCGCCCTCCCTTTCATCATATATTCCTTTCTCGCCATATTTTTAACACATCTTTCGCCAGTAATAAAGTGCCTATGACAAATACCTTATCCCACGTTCGAAGAGCATCGCACGTTAAAAATCAGTCTACGTTACCCTCTCCCTAAATCGGAGTGTATCGCCCAAGAATAAAACCGCGCGGGAGCAGCACTTTCCACCCTCGCGCGGCATCAATCAGCCAAATGTAATGATTTTCTATGAATATACCAATGAATTCCGTCTCAGACACCTAAGGCCGCCAAAAGCGCATACCCTCGAGGTTTAAGTCCGAAGATGGTCCTCACTTCTTCGGAGACTAATCCTGCGGATGGTCGAGGACGGAGTACTTGGAGTGGTTGGAGATGTACTCAGGGACGAGACTCTTCATCGCTGCCACAATGGCCATGTCATCGTAGGTGTAGGAGATGGCGATGAGGTCATCGATCCGCGTGGAGACCTCCGGCCATTCATATTCACGGACAGAGGCGATGCGGATCTTGTCGTTGAAGGACGGGAGGGTGGTCTCCTTGTCTCCAAGGACCTCCTCGTAGAGCTTTTCGCCGTCACGCAGACCAGTGTACTTGACCTCGACTCCCTTCGCACCGCTGAGGTCGATCATCTTCCTGGCCAGCTCGGCGATCTTGACAGGCTTGCCCATGTCGAAGACGAAAATCTCTCCGCCGTCACCTTTAACCCCGGCCTCAAGCACAAGCTCGCAGGCCTCAGGGATGAGCATGAAGAAACGCACTATCTCCGGATCGGTGACGGTCACAGGACCGCCCGCCTTGATCTGCTTCTCGAAGATAGGGATGACAGAGCCGTTGGAGCCGAGGACGTTGCCGAACCTGGTGGTGATGAACTTGGTGCGGCCGTCCACCTTGCCGGAACGCTCGGCGGAGTCAAGCGACTGGACATAGATCTCGCAGATGCGCTTGCTGCAGCCCATCACGTTGGTCGGATTGACGGCCTTGTCGGTCGACACCATCACAAACCTCTCCACACCATACTTGACCGACAGGTCGGCGAGTATCTTCGTGCCGAGAACGTTGTTCTGGATGCTTTCGCAAGGGTTGTCCTCCATCATCGGGACGTGCTTGTAGGCGGCAGCGTGGAAGACATATTCAGGATGGAAGGTGCTGAATATGCGTTCCATCCTTGTAGGGTTGGTGACCGAGGTGACGACAGCCTCGAAAGGCACATCCGGATAGTCGGAAGCCATCATCAGACGGATGTCGTGCTGAGGGGTCTCGGCCGCATCGATGAGCATCATAGAGGCCGGAGCGAAGGAGGCCACACGGCGCACGATCTCGCTGCCGATGCTGCCGGCCGAACCTGTGATCAGCACGCGGCGGCCCTTCAGAGCGGCGGATATCTCGTCAAAATTGACGTTGATTTCATCGCGCGGAAGCAGGTCGCAGACGCTGACCTCCTTGAGTTCAGGAGCGCCCGTGCCGTCATATTTGTTGGTGGTCAGGATTTTGACACCTGCGCCGAGGACTGCGTCCTGCAAGGCTTTCTCGTCGCGGAAAGACTCGATGACGTCCGGAGCGACCAGAAGCGTCTTGACATTGTACTTGCGGACAACCTCACCGACCTCGTCAGGAGTGTAAACGCTCACGCCCATCATAACCGTGAAGCTTGAATGATGCGCCGGATCCTGCGTGATGAAACCCTTGAGGACGAAGCGGCGCGGCTTCTCGCCGTTGATGGATTTCGCAAGGACGATGCTCGCGTCTTTCACACCGTAGATCAAGACGTTATGCGCACCATCCGAGCGGAAATAGACATCGTACACCATCTTCACCGCCACTCTGTAGGCGCAGAGGAAGCAGGTGGTCAAAGCCTCGGTGAGAATGATATAGCGTTTCTGAATATGTACGAAGACGCTTGGGTCAGCCTTGTTGGTGAACAGATGGATGGCGAACATCACTATGGTGGCGCAGAACATCGCATAGGCGAGCCTGTGCAGGTCCCTGAAGGACGAGAAACGCAGGATACCCGTGTAGGTGTGGAATATGCAGAAGAAGACGATGTGCACCGCGATGGCGACAAGGTAGAGATGGATCAGCGGCCAGAAATGCTGCTGCAGGGCGACGCCGCGGTACAGACACCAGTAAACGAATATGCTGGTGAACATCAGTATCACGCTGTCGAGCAGAAGCACGCACCAGTAAGGAAAGGTACGCCGCGAGAAGTACCAGTTGACAAGATCTTTTATGGACCGCATAGTTTATTCA
>CAVJKE010000208.1:0-3963 GCA_963649695.1 bacterium | reverse complement strand
CGGCGACGCCGGCGACAGAATCTTCGGCACGAAGTAAGCCCCCACAGGCACTCCAGAAAAAGAATCCGGTGCGGAAAAACAGATGGTTTCCGCGCCGGAATTTTTCTTAACCCTGATTTGAATGATTATCCGTTCCTGCCGTCCAGCCCTGTATATCACTTCTTTGACCTCAAGGAATTCGCGAGGTCCTTCAGAAAATCTTCCGGAGAAATCACCAACGGGACTGATTATTGGCTATATTTGCTGACGGGGTCGAAGGAGAGGGACAGGATAAACTCCATCAACCACTCACGGCAGGAAGGTGCATAATTGCGGCCAATCAGTCTATTTTTGTCAAAACTGTCAATGAATATCAGAAGATGAAAACTTGGAAGATAATAGTGCTTGCGGCGGCCTTGGCCGCGGTGGTGGTTGCCGGTGTCGTCGGCGGAAGATGGTACACAGACAACCGAAAGACGAACTTCTCGGCCGGAGCCGACCTGTTCGTCTACCCCGGAACGACTGTGGATGAAGTCCTTGCGCAGATTCCGGACAGCGTAGTCCTCAACAGGAGAAGCCTTCAGCGCACCTTGCGCGGCAACCTGACGGATTCAGACATCAAGCCCGGCCATTATGTGATAGAAAGAGGGAAGCCGAGCATCTATGCAGTGAGAATGCTCCGCAACGGATGGCAGACCCCTGTCAATCTTGTGCTTTCCGGAACGATGCGCCTTAAAGGCAAACTCGCCCGCAAGATCTCCGCACAGATGATGCTGGATTCAGCCGAGGTACGTAAAGCCCTGGATGACAGCTCGCTTCTCGCAGGTTACGGCTTCACGTCAACCGATGTGTTCTCACTGATCATCCCGGACACCTACCAGGTCTACTGGACGGCCTCTATGTCTGACCTCTTTGACAAATTCAAGGCCGCCTATGATGCCTTCTGGACTCCGGAGAACCTCGCCAAGGCCGAAGCCCAGGGCCTCACACCGAAGCAGGTCTCGATCGTGGCCTCTATCGTCAAGGGCGAATCCAACCACGCTCCCGAGTATCCGTCCATCGCCGGAGTGTACCTCAACCGTCTGCACAAGGGAATGAAGCTGCAAGCCGACCCGACGGTGGCCTTCTGCTTCGACTACACCCTTAACAGAATCCTTTTCAAGCATATAGAAGTGGACTCGCCGTACAACACCTACAGGTACGAAGGCCTTCCTCCTGGGCCTATCTGTGTGCCGGACAAGGCCTGCCTTGAGGCTGTGCTGAACCCTGACAGGCACGGCTATCTCTATTTCTGCGCGAGCGCCGCTATGGACGGAACGCACAGATTCGCGGCGACATATTCAGAACACCTCCGCAACGCGAGGGAGTTCCAGCGGGTCCTTGACGCGAAAAGGTGAGCCTCGGCCCACCTTTCTCTTTTTTGAATATCCAGTCCGCCACTTTGTGGCATTCCGCCGGGCTATTCACCCGTGAACTGGCCGATGAAGTAAATCGCACCCGTGGAGGAGTCGCTGATGAAGTAGACGAAAGGTCTGTCGGCGTGGAACTCGACCTTGACAGGTTCCGGAGCGAGGGCCGTCATCGTCATAATGGCCACCGTGACCGCAGCGGCCTTGGTCCCTTCCTCGCTGACCTCTATTTTCGCTTTCTGGAACATCCTGGACACGTACACGTCCCCGTCCGCTATCTTGCTGAAGTCGGCCGATGAACCGAACATCGACGGACAGCCAAGGCTTGAGATGGCATCGTTAAGAGGAATCTCGACCTCCGTCGTGAATTTCGGGAGCTTGAGGTCGACCTCATATTCCTGCATCTCGCGCCGCATCGCGCTGACCGCATCCGCGTCGATGGTCTCCATCATCTCGCTGATGGATTTCCCCTCGTTCGGCAGCAGGACGGTCATCGAGAACGTTCCGTTGCCGTAAGGCAGGCTGACGGCCGAATATGTGTCGTTGGCAAGGTAGAGGTAGTCGTCGTCACGGTGCATCATCTGCACTTTCTTGATGTCGCGGGTGTAGCCCTGGAATCTTTCAAGCTTCGTCTCCTTGCTGTCGAACTTGTCTTTCCAGGAACCTTTGAAGAATATGGCGTTCATCAGGCAGGCCACGCTTGAAGGGTCAAGGTGGTCGATGACCTGCGGAATCATTCCGGCGGTCTGCCTGCCGCACCATTTGTTGATGGTCTTGACGGAAGCCTCGTCGTTGAAATCAAGGCTGGCCACCTCGGCCTTGAAGAGGCCTTGCATCGAGGCGGCGAAGTCTTTCCGGACATTGTAGCCCTTGTTGACGGCTATGTAGTCGGCGATGCTGACGGTGGTCGAAGGATCGAGTCTGCCGGCCTGTGCCATGATGCTGGCATAGGCGGCGTTCACATCCTCGAGCGAGGCCTCTCCCCAGCCCAGAGTGCTGAGGATTTCCTGCCTGGTCTGCCCGTCGGCTCCGTTGGCGAGGATGCACATCAGTCCGCTTACGCTCAGCGGGGAGACCACCCTGGAGTCCAGACCGGCCACCTCGTTGAACAGTTTCAGGGCGAACCCGTTGTTCAGTTTCAGAAGCGAGCGCTGTGCGTCAGTGACTGTAAGATACTCTTCATCAATGTTTTCCATTTCCGTTTTGGATACTTCCGAATTATTGTCGGAGCCGCTTTTCCCAGCGGTTCCGCAGGCCGTCAGAACGGCCACCGCCATCACTGAAAGGACGGCTGTTCTCGTCATTTTCTTCATCTTTTCACAATCTTGATGTCGGCCGGACCGCCCGGACGACCGTGACACTAAATCCTGTCCGTGACAATCCTTGCATCAATGAATATCTTCCTCTTTTCAGGCGAGCCAGCCTTCCGGGAACTGCATCGTCACACAGTGCAGCCCGCCGTGGCCGGAGAGAAGAGGCTTGCAGTCGATGACGATGACCTCTCTGTCCGGGAATACTTCCTGGAGCGCCGCCCTCGCCGTCTCGTCTGTGCCGGCACCTGTGCCTGGCACGAGAACAGCTCCGTTGACAATCAGGAAGTTGGCATAGGACGCAGGAAGAGGATAGTCGTCAAGGAACATCTGAGGCGGTTTCGGCAGTCCTACAAGCCTGTACGGCTTTCCGTCCAGCGTACGGAAGGACCGGAGCCGAGCCTGCATATTCATAAGCCCCTCGTAGTCAGGGTCGTCCGGGTCGTCGCATTTGAGGTAGGCTATTGTCTCCGGGCCGCAGAACCGCGCGAGGATGTCGATGTGGCTGTCGGTGTCGTCGCCGCTGAGGCTCCCGCTGTCCACCCACAGCACCCTTTTCAGTCCGAAGGCTTCCTTGAGTTCGGCCTCGATCTCCTCCTGGCTGAGGTACTCGTTGCGGTTGTCGCTGCAGAGGCATTCCGATGTGGCCATCAGCGTGCCGGCCCCGTCGGTGTCGATGCTGCCGCCTTCAAGGACATAGGGACGCATGTCCACGCAGGCCACGTCGCCGGCGAAAGCATTGTCGTAAAAGATGTTCCTTGTGATGCAGTTGTCCAGGTTGGAGGCGAATTTCAGCCCCCATCCGTTGAACACGAAGTCGTAGAGGAGTTTCTCGCCCTCGTCGCCGTAGACGGCTATGCCGCCGTGGTCGCGCGCCCAGGTGTCATTGATCTGGCACTCACGGAAAGTGATCGCCGAAGGGTCCACGCCCATATTCATCAACCTTGCCGAAGCCGCCGCCGCGTCGGAGGTGACGAGCAGCACTTTCTCGAACCGCAGGATGGCGGAGATGATCCGCCCGTAGCATTCCTGCACTTTCTCCAGTTCGTACCACGGTGTGGTCTCGTCAGGCCACGTGAGCATCACTCCGCTCTGTTTTTCCCATTCTGCCGGAAGTCTCATTTTTTTCTTCTTCTTATCTATCGCCAGTAACTTAATGCATATGGCAAAAGCACCTTATCACACGTCCGAAGGGGGTCGCACGAAAAAATCAATCCACGTTACCCTCTCCCTAAATCCCTCCCCTCGGGGGGAGGGACTTGCTC
>CAVJKE010000207.1:0-3967 GCA_963649695.1 bacterium | reverse complement strand
AGATTGTCCGGAAGCACAAGGTAGTACAACGACTCCCTGCCCCACAGGGCGCTGCTCGGAATCTCATCGTCACCCGACACAAAATACCTCTCGTCCTCATCGTCCAGATGACCTTTGACACCGGCCTTCAGCCTGACTTCCTTCAGGTTGAGCGACTGGAGAGCCGTCATCCTGTACCTCATCACGGCGAAGTCGCGGTTGTTTATCGAACCGGTCAACTTGAGGTTCTTGATCTTGGCCGCGTCCTTGCCGGCGTTCTCGATGCACCAGTCCAGAGTGCCGGGAGTGTCCACATTGATGACAATGTACTCCCTCGCCGTGCCGTCGTGCGAGACGGAATCGTTCTCCCAGGCCGTGATGCTCTCGCCGGACGGAACGAACTCGAAGTCACCTTGCTCTTTCTTGTTGACGGTTATGGTGAAATTATGCTGCCTCGACGCGCTGTAAACCGTAGCCTCGCTCCGGCTGTATTTGTAGGAATATCCTCCCACGGTGACACTGAGAAGAACAGTGCCGGCGGAAAGCTCCTGAGGCACGACTATCGCCCGGAAATCCCCGCCGGCCGGGCAAGGGACTATCCCGCCGGGATCCACTTCGCCCTCCGGCGAGGCCGTCCCCGTGGCCAGGTCGACGGTGGCCTGGCGTTTAGTGCCTAGGATGACAACCGACTTGTCAGCCGCCGACCATTCTCCCGAAGAGAAGCCGGTCCCTTCCACAAGAGTGACCCTGACGCAGGAGAGCCTGTGGGTGAACGGCACGTTCACGGCCTTGTCGGTCGGGGCTATGTCCTCGGCCTTGCCCCAGAGGAAGTCCGAGGCCTCGTAGCCGCCGAGTGCGCCGTCACGGGCCGCGGAACTCTGGTCCTTGAGGACTTCGAAAGCATATTCATTGACCTTGTCCACCGAAGAGGAGTAAGGGTAGTAGCCGTAGATGTCCACGTGCGTGGTCTTGTCCTTCCAGTAGACCTGGGTGGCGGGGTTCCATCTTCCTCCGGCCTCATCGTAAGTGAACCTCACGTTGTCCGCCCTGTTGCCGGAACGGCCGAGAGTTCCCGCTCCGCCGTTCTCATAATCAACCACATAGACTCCGATCTCATCGCCGTCGGCGAAGCCCGAGTCGTTCGCTCTCGTGAGGTAGACCTGGGAGATCTCGCCTCTCAGAGAGAGCGGCTGCCGTGAGCCGTCGCCTTGCGCGCCGGGGTCATCCTCCGCAAGACCGCAAGACGGCAGAGCAGCCAAAGCCGCGGCCGCAAGATGAATGAATATATTCCTGAAAAATCTCATTTCTTTCAATCTATTCAACGGTTCCGCCGTAGTCATTGCCGTCTGTCTCCCACGGACTTATGCCGATGCGGACACCGCCAGCGGTCCGCTGGAGGGTGATGGTGCTGGTGTGGTTCATTCCGGGGGTCAGGTTGACGGAAGTCTTGAAGGCATAGGACACGCCCCCGACACGGATCCTGACAAGCTCGGCGGACTCCACGGTCTGCGGCACCACAAGAGCCTTGAATGATCCGCCGCCCTCGGCAAGCGGCTTCATCTCCCCCGCCGCTCCGTCAGCCGTGACAGTTCCGTCGGAAAGGTTGACAAGAGCCGAGGTCCGGAGGCCGCTCAGGGTCACGCCGGCGGATTTCAGTTCTTCATCGGTCCAGCCGTCGCCGGCCTTCAGACTGACTGTCAGAAGGCTCATCCTGTGGCTCATCGTGATGTTGACCGGGTCTGGGGTCGGAGACACCCCGGCCGTCCTGCCCCAGAGAAAGTCCGAGGCCTTGAAGGCGTTCTGGTCGCTCTGGTCCTCTCTTACGCTGAACGGAAAGGCCTCCACACTTGGGACAGTACCGGAATATGGACAGTAGCAATAGAAATCAGCCTTGGTCTCGTCGTCAGCCCAATAAATGGCCGAAGATGAGTTCCAGCCGCTTCCGTCAAAGGTGTGGCAAGCATTGTCGGCGTGGTTGCCGGCGGCCTTCAGCGTTCCGGGCTGGTTCACGATGAAGAGGCCGACCTGGTCGCCGGTCTCGAATGAATCGTCAGTCACACGGGTCAGGGATGTGGCTATGCGGACCGGCATCCGGCCGGACGACGGTTCCGCTTCCGGCTCGCCTCCGCTCTTGCCGCACGACGCCGCCACTGTAAGCGACACCGCCACAGCAACCCGTATGAATATGCCACGCAGAGAGTCCATCCCGTTTTCAAGCCGGGAGGAACCAGCTTCCCGGCATCCTTACAAAGATGACAAAAAAAGGTATATTTCTCAAATATTTCACCGCTTTTCAAGCGGGTGCAGCCTGCCGGCCTTACCTCCTTGCGGAGATTATCCCGGTCATTCGTAATGGTCGTGGTCTCTTGGATTCAGCAGCCCCGGAAGAAACGCGACACAGCAAAGCAGAAAAATTATGATCGCCATAGTGATAGTGTTAATATCGCCAAAGATAGCAAGAGCTTGTGCCACACAGAAGCACAAGCAAGAAAAAAAACAGAATATCCTAAACAGAATTGCAGGGAAAGCCGCCCCCCTCGTTTCCGGCTGTAAATCTGTTCCGGCCATTTCGGCAGACCCCCCGCCACACGATGTTCCAGAGCATATTCCGCTATCCTTCCGGAAACAGAATTGCAGGGAATGTCGTTCGTGTTATTTCTGGCTGTAAATCTGTCAGACGACCCCGGCCGAACCCGTCAGTCGTGGCGGATAACCATTTGATAATGAAGCAGAAGAGCATATATCTGGTACGGAAATCCGTACCAGACCATCTTTGTTCTCACTGACTATCAATTAGTTATCCGCCACGGCCCGTACAAAATTTTCACCGCCACTAATGAAGAAGCCCCGCCCGACGGCACTCCTCTGCCCGGCAGGGCAGTCGGCGGTTATTCGGCGGTTATTTTTCAAACAGGTGGAAAGATAATCTTGATTCTCAAGTATAAAAGAGAAAACACCTGAACACATATGGATCTGACAACACTTACCAGAGAGGACATCCTCGGCAAGAGGATTCCGATGAAGGAACTTCTCGAGAACTCCGTCTACTACCCTGCCTGCTACAGCGACGGGAGACCGATCAAATACTGCAACACCATCTGGAGGAAACTCGGAGTCAACAGCTTCGTGTACTGCGACTTTGCCATGAACGAAGGAGAGGCCATCCACCAGCTGGGCACAATCAACGGCTATCACGTACTGGCCCACCGGAGTCTCACCAGAAACGAATATATTCCTGAAGGATGGAGGCTGGAACTTGGCGGAAGGGAGAGGAACAGGTATTATGACACCTTTCTCGGAAATGCGAGAGAGTTCCCGCCGTACGCCCATTGGGCGGTCTTCGAGAGAGACCCGGGAAAAGACATCCTGCACGGCCCGGAAAGGTTCTCGCTTCTGTATGTCGGAGGCGAAGGGCTTGCCACCTTCCAGCAGCTTTACTGCCACCACCACGTCGCGCCCAAGATGCTCTGTTTCATCCAGTGCTGGGGATTCGCCGGCAACTGGACAGACTTCACCGCCCCCGGCGCGGCCTTCGCCACCACGCTCAAGCGTCACCCCGAATGCATTCCTGAACGCGTCTGCATCGGCTCATACAATGAAATCAGCGGAGTGCTGCGCGTCAAAGGCACTGAATATCTTGGCGCGAGATTCGTCAAATATTCCAGTCCGAAGGCCGTAAAGAGGTTCTTCGGAAACGATGCTGTCTGCATAAGAAAAGAGAATTACAACGGTGTGTACCTGGCTTTGAAGGGAGGAAGGAAGTATCTGCTTATGAGCCTGTACTCCTACCATCTCGCCTATGCCATCTACGATGTGACTGATTCGAAGTACGACATCGACACCATCGCCGGCAACCTTGTCCTCAAGGAGACCAAGGGGCCTGCCAATTCGGACGGCCCGCAGACCCAGGAAGCGTTGGAAGCCCAGGCGCTTTCATTTCAAATGTTCTTCCACAAGCGCGTCGGCAAGGCCGGAATCGACCCCGCCC
>CAVJKE010000206.1:0-4013 GCA_963649695.1 bacterium | reverse complement strand
AACTTTCGCAAGTGGCAAAATGCCTGTGATAAAATACCTTATCCCACGTTCGGAGAGCATTGCCCGTGAAAAATCATTTTACGTTACCCTCTCCCTAAATCCCTCCCCTCGGGGGAGGGACTTGCTCCGTCACATAAGTGACGGGAAACAAGGTGTTTCGCACATGCGAAACTTAAAATATTCAACTCGATTCCAGCCGCCAGGAGCCTACTCGTGGGTGGCGAAACGCTGCTCCGCGAGGGCTTCATACTTGGTGCCGGGGCGGCCGTAGTTGGCGTACGGGTAGATCGAGATCCCCCCGCGCGGAGTGAAAAGCCCCGTCACCTCGATGTACTTCGGGTCCATCAGCCTGATGAGGTCCTTCATGATCTTATTGACGCAATCCTCGTGGAAATCACCGTGGTTGCGGAAGCTGAACAGATAGAGTTTCAGGCTCTTGCTCTCCACCATCCTCACATCGGGAATATAACTGATCCGGATCTCCGCGAAATCCGGCTGGCCCGTGATCGGACACAGGCTCGTGAACTCAGGGCAGTTGAACCTCACCCAATAGTCATTCTCCTGATGCTTGTTGACGAAGGTTTCAAGAACCTCAGGAGCATAGTCGCTTTTATATTCAGTCTTCTTTCCGAGGGCCTGCAAGCCCTCCTTCTCACGTCCTTCCGCCATGGCAGCCAATGTTATATTTCGTTGATTTTAAAGAGATTGTAAGATATGTTCTCGTCAAAGGTGTCGATTCCTTCGTAGGCCTTGACCTTGCGGACGAGCCACGAGGTGAACGGCAGGATGATGACTTCGTACAAGGTTTTCGCCGCCACCTGGGTCAGCATCAGGCTTATGACCGCCCGCAGAGGGAGCAGGCCGCCGAAAGCGATCGGGAAGAAGATCAGCGAATCGGTCGCCTCCCCTCCGATGGTGGAAAGGATCGCCCTCCAGCCGAAGCCCTTGCCCTTTGTCGCCACCTTCATCCTCGACATTATCCAGGCGTTGACGGTGGACCCGGCGATGAACGCCAGCAGCGAACCGACCATAGAACGCGGCAC
This sequence comes from bacterium, assembly GCA_963649695.1. Classification (GTDB taxonomy): domain Bacteria; phylum Bacteroidota; class Bacteroidia; order Bacteroidales; family UBA932; genus Cryptobacteroides. The sequence continues at coordinate 2,970 of CAVJKE010000206.1, read as the reverse complement.
GAGGCCGAAAAGGGAGTTGAAACTTTCGGCGGCCGCATAGCTGTCCTCGGACATCGGAGCCGGCAGTTTCGTGACAAGGAACGAGGCCGCGGAGATGAACAGGCACATCGCGAAACCTATCCAGATCGTGAGCCGGGCCTTCCTGTAGCCGTAAACCTCTGTGAGACAATCGTTCAGGATGTAGGAAATCGGGAACAGGACCACAGCACCCGTCAGCTGGACCGGAAGCCCTCCGACCTGCCAGAGCCTGGGAATGAAGATGTTGGACACGACCAGACACACGCAGAATGTCACGGACATCCAGACATAAGTGATGGACAGCGTTTCCCGCTGCCTGTTTTCAGAATTTGACATTTTTTTCTTGTTTTTAACGTGGTTTCAAGAACACAGGGCCGCTCCCCGTCACAGGACCGGACCCTTTCACCCCGCGAAGATACTACTTTTTCGGGATATTTCCACAGAGGTGGGAATGGTGGAACTGATTATCACGAAATACGCACTCTGGCAGGTTTTCGTTGCAGTCAGACACGGACATCCCCGCCGAAGACCTCCCGTGCGTGGAAAGAGCTGTTTTGCGCACGGCGACCCTGCCGAAGGCCTCCCGTGCGCGGAAAGGGTCGTCTGACGCACGGACATCCCCACCGAAGACCTCCCGTGCGCGGAAAGAGCCGTTTGACGCACGGCGACCCTGCCGGAGCCATCCCGTGCGTGGAAAGAGCTGTTTGACGCACGGACTCGGCCGCCGAAAGCCTCCCGTGCGCGGAAAGGGTCGTTTGACGCACGGAGATCCCCGCCGAAGACCTCCCGTGCGCGGTAAGGGCTGTTTTGCGCACGGCGACCTCTGCCGAAAGCCTCCCGTGCGCGGAAAAGGCCGTCTGACGCACGGACTCCGTCATCCGATTCCGCTGCGGAGTGGTTTTCTATTATGTTTTCTGATTCTGCACTTTATTTAGTAATTTTGTCGTGGATGTGCCAGACCTCCTACGGAAGTCCGCCAAAGAACAGGCCGGCGGGCTATAGACAGCAGACAAAGGTCTGCGAACATTGGCCGGAGGCACGGACAAGGAAAAGAACAGGACATTAAAACAAGAGCCTTATGCTTTACCCGATCGGAATACAGAGTTTTGAAAAAATCCGCGAAGGTGGTTTTATCTATGTGGACAAGACCAAATATATCTACAACCTTTCGAGCAAGGGGTGCTATTACTTCCTGAGCCGCCCGAGACGGTTCGGAAAGAGCCTTCTCGTGTCAACGATGGAGGCATATTTCAAGGGGAAGAAGGAACTTTTCAAAGGACTTGCCATCGAGGAACTCGAAAAGGACTGGAATGAATATCCTGTGCTGCATCTTGACTTCAGCGGAAAGGCGTACAACGCTCCCGATGTCCTGGACAAGGTGCTTGACGACGCGTTATGCAAATGGGAAGAGATGTACGGAAGCGTGAACCGCTCCGATGTGCCGGGAATCCGGTTCGGCAATGTGATCGAGGCGGCCTGCAAAAAGAATGGACGCCAGGCGGTCATCCTGATTGATGAATATGACAAACCGGTTGTCGACAACCTGATCCGCCCGGAACTCCGGGATTCGTTCAAGGAAACACTGCAGGGATTCTACAGCGTCCTTAAGGGCAAGGATGAGTTCATCCGCTTCGGCTTTCTCACTGGTGTCACTAAAATCGGCAAGATGAGCGTGTTCAGCGGGCTGAACAACATCCAAGACATCTCGATGGACACCCGCTATGTCTCGATCTGCGGCATCACCGGAGCCGAATTGAAACAGTATTTTGACGGCAGTGTGGACGAACTTGCCCGGGCCTGCGGCATCACCAAAGAAGAGTGCTATGGCAGATTGGCCAGAATGTATGACGGCTACCACTTTTGCGAAGGCAGTATCGGAATCTATAACCCGTTCAGCATCCTGAACACCTTCGGCAAGATGAAATTCGGTGAATATTGGTTCGAGACAGGCACGCCGACGTTCCTTGTCAACTACCTGAAAGAAGGCAGGTACAACCTCGATGACATTTCCAAGGATCTGGTTTCCATCGAGAGGCTTTCAGGCACGAACTACACCAATCCCGAGCCGATCACGCTGATGTTCCAGACAGGTTACCTGACAATCAAGGATTACGATGAGCGTTTCAGAGCCTACAACCTTGACTATCCTAACGAGGAGGTCAAGAGCGGCTTTCTCAACTCGCTCAGCCAACTGTACACTCCAGCGCTGACCAACGGAAAGATGTCAGTGTACCATTTCGTCAAAGATGTCGAAAACGGTGACGTCGAAGGCTTTATGGACCGTTTCACCGCATTCCTCTCCGGCAACAACTATGAGATCCAGGGCGACCTCGAACTCTATTTCCAGAACACTATGTCGGTGATGTTCACGATGATGGGTCTCTATGTCAAGACCGAGTACCGGACCTCTGACGGCCGGATCGACATTGTCATCCAGACAGACAGGTTCATCTACATCATCGAGCTGAAGCGTGACCAGTCGCCGGACATCGCCCTCCAGCAGATTGAGAGGAAGGGCTACGACAAGCCGTTCCTCGCTTCGGGCAAACGTATCGTCAAGCTCGGAATCAACTTCTCCTCCGAGACCCGCACCATCGACGGCTGGAAGATGGCCGAATAGCCCCCCCCTCGGCCAAGGCCTCCCGTGCGCAGAAAGGGCCATTTGACGCACGGCACCGCCACCGAAGACCTCCCGTGCGCGGAAAGGGCTGTCTGACGCACGGCACCGCCACCGAAGACCTCCCGTGCGCGGAAAGGGCTGTCTGACACACGGACTCACCGCCGAAGGCCTGCAGCCAGGCCAGGCCGAACGGGTCAGTTCCTCGCCTCCAGACATATTCAAGTCATCGATTCTCGGTTACTACGGAATCATATTCAGGCATATTCGCACCCGTCAAGCTCAAGATGCCGCCTATAACAGATAACTGGTTGAACAGCAATCAATAACTTAAA
>CAVJKE010000205.1:0-4019 GCA_963649695.1 bacterium | reverse complement strand
CGGCTTGAGATAGTGGCGAGGGATTTTCGATTCGTGGCAGAGGTCCGAAGTCATGTCACCGTTGAAGAGGACGAAATCGAACTGACTGTTCTTCTCCTTGTCGGCGAACAGCCTCCTCAGAAGGGAATCCTGCGCGTGGATGTCATTGACAACGGCGAAGGAGACCTTGTCGTAGTCCTTGTCGAGCGTCCTGACGACAGGCAGTTTGGCCTTGTAGGCCTTCGCCCCGAAGCTCTTTCCGTAGACCGGAGTGCTGTTGCGGTAATATTCCTCGACAGCTGTCATCATTATCCTGTAGCGGTAGCCGGTCCCGGGTTCAAGGCCGTCCACCTTCACCTTGTGGATTCTGCCGACAGGCTTGACACCGCAGCCGCTCATGTCGTAGTACTTCGGTCTCTCCTTCAGGTAGAAATGCTCGTCGTTGTCCGGAGCGATCTCAACCCAGGCCACGGCATCCACGTCGGACACCCACATCACCGTGAAACCGTTCTCGGTGACGTTCTGCAGGTAAGGTCCGCAGACCACATTCGGGGTGAGCAGTTTTCTGGACTCTTCAGCAGCCTGTCCGGAGGCGGCGGTATCCTGAGCCACAGCCACAAACGGCAGGATGGCCAGAATCAAGGCGACTATGATTTTGCGCATATTCATTTATCGCGATATTTGAATATTCTCTATTTTTCTCCTGTGTAAAGCCGGCAGAGGCCGAAGGTCAAAGCCTTGTGCCTGACGTTCATGAATCCGGCCTCGGCCATCAGACCCATAAACTCCTTCTTGCCGGGAAAGGCGGCCACGGAGGCCGGAAGGTAGGCGTAGGCGGCCTTGTCGCCGGAGACCTTGCCACCGATTTTCGGCAGGATGTGCAGGAAATAAAGATCGTAGAACCATCTGAGGATAGGATTTTCAGGTCTTGACAGTTCAAGGATCACGAGTCTGCCGCCGGGTTTGAGGACCCTGAGCATCTCCTGCAGACCCTTCAGCCTGTTCTCGAAATTCCTGATGCCGAAGGCTATCGTGACCCTGTCGAACGACGAGTCGCCGAAACGGAGGTTCTCCCCGTCGCCTTCCTCAATGCCGATCATCTTCCCAAGGTCGGCCTTAGCCACCTTCTCCCTCATCACGGCCAGCATTCCTTCAGAAAGGTCCACTCCGGTGACGTGGCTGGTAGTGGCCTCATTGCCGCCGTCCCTTTTCGCCAGGGCCTTGGCTATGGCGATCGAGAAGTCTCCCGTGCCGCAGGCGAGGTCAAGCACCTGAGTCCCGGCGGGAGCGTCGGTGATGAGTTTCAGCGCCCTGCGCCTCCACGTTTTGTCGACATCCAGCGAAAGCCAGTGATTCAGAGAATCATAGCTCCCGGCTATGCTGTCGAACATATTCTTGACTCTTGATTTTGAAGGCATATTCAGATCATATTAATTCCAGATGAGGAGTCCTGCGCCGAAGAGGATCGAAAGCAGGAAGGTCGACATCACCAGAAGCGGCAGATAAGGGTCGAGGGCGCCGTCCTCCCTGGACCAGACTCCGCGCAGATGGTAGATCAGAAGCGGAAGCACTATGAAGTTCGCTATCGCATGGTGAGTGTTCGATTTGTAAAGGATGCAGAAGACGTACATCAGAATCCAGCCCAGGACGATGAGTATGGTCTGGTAGATTTTCGCTCTCTTGACACCGAGTTTGATCGCCACGGTGACACGGTTCACGGCATCGGTCTTCATGTCCCTGATGTTGTTGATGTTAAGCACGCCCACGCTGAACAGCCCGATCGCCGAGGCCGGAAGCAGCATCACAGCGGTAGGCAGTGTCCCGGCGGCGACAGAATAGGAACCCAACACAGACACGAGGCCGAAGAAAATGAATACGGAGATGTCGCCGAAGCCCCTGTAGCCGTAGGGATTCTTGCCGAGGGTGTACTTCACAGCACCCACAATCGCCAGAGCGCCAAGCACTTCCAGGCAGATGGACTCTGTTTTGAATATGCTCCCGAAAGAGACCTGTATCATAGCCAGTCCGGAGACGACGCACAGGATGACGAATGTCACGATGAGCTTCTTGATGTCGCTTATCGACAACTCGCCGCTGCCGAGGGCGTATTGAGGTCCCTGCCTGTCGGCCGAGTCCGTTCCGCTCAGATTGTCCCCGAGTTCGTTGGACAGGTTCGAGAGTATCTGCAGGCAGACCGTCGTGAGGAAGATCAGCACGGCCGACCACGGTTTGACCGAAGCGGAGTCCACCGCAAGAAACACTCCGAGGATGACTCCGGCCAAAGACAGCGGGAGCGTCCTCAGACGCATGGATTTTATGCAGGCTTTTAAGGTCATATTTTGATAATTATCAGATTCTGTCTTACAAAGGTACGCATATTCCCGAAAATATTCATAACTTTACAACTTCGGGGGAGGCTGGCCCGCCTCCGCTAAAAGGGGAAAAATATATTCATTAAATATGAGACATTCATTCATCATTATCGCAGCCGCGGTCGCCGCGACCACGGCCGCCTGCGCTCCGAAAGCTTCGGAAAAGACAACATTGGACATCACCGTGGACACCGATTCCACCGCCGAGGTCTCCATCGCCATCAAGTCTTTGGACTATGACACCACCTTCACAGTCGCCGACAAGAAGGCCACGATCGAACTTCCTGCCACGAAGGCCGCCACGGCCACTTTGACTTGCGAGTCCTTTAAGACCGTTTTCGTCCCTGACGGCACAGCCCTGTCCATCGACATCAAAGATGAGAACTCCGAAGTCGTGTCCCAAACACCGGAGACATCCATGAATGAAAAATACAAGGCCTACAGAAAAGGAGGCATCGAGATCAACAAGGCCTACAAAGAGAAGATAGCCGCCCTGGGAGAGAATCCTTCCGAGGAGGATGTCTACAAAATCTACGATGAGTACGACAAGGCTTCAATGGAGTATATGAAAAACGCTTTCGAGGCCAACAAGGACAACGTCATCGGAGTCGAGGCTTTCAGAAACTACCAGTACGAGCTCAGCGACGAGCAGATTGACTCTGTCCTCCAGACAATGGATCCTGTGGTTCTTGCGGAGCCTGCGATCCAGAGCATCCAGAAGGGTGTCGCAGCCAGGATCGCGACAGCCGAGGGCAAGATGTTCACCGATTTCCAGGTGGACAGCGTCAAGTTCTCAGACTATGTCGGCAAGGGCAAGTATATGCTCGTGGACTTCTGGGCTTCCTGGTGCGGCCCTTGCAAGAGGGAGATCCCTAACATCAAGGAAGTGTACGAGAAGTACGCCGGCAATGATTTCGACGTTCTCAGCGTCGCTGTCTGGGACAAGCCTCAGGACACCAGAGACACAGCCGCAGCCTACGGCGTCTGCTGGAACGAGATCATCAACGCGCAGCGCATCCCTACCGACATCTACGGCATCCAGGGCATTCCTCACATCATGCTTGTAGGACCTGACGGGACCATCCTCAAGAGAGACCTCCGCGGCGAGGGCATCGAGGAGGAAGTCGCCAAGTACGTCCAGCCAAAGCCAAAGAAGAAAACTTCAAGACAAGAAGAGGCCGTTTTGGGCTATTAAAAAATAGGCATTAAGCCACTCCTGAATATTCATACTTCATCGCTTTGAGCGGTAAAAGTCTTTCAGTCAGGGAGAAAATCGCCCTGTTTCCACATTCCCCGGGGGTCTATCGTTACTACGATTCCTCGGGGAAGGTGATTTATGTGGGGAAGGCGAAAGACCTGCACAAAAGGGTGGCGCAGTACTTCGTGCCGCCGGAGAGGCTGAACGTCAAGACAAGGATACTCGTCTCGAAGATCGCCGACGCCCAGTTCTCGGTCGTGGACACCGAGGCCGACGCCCTGCTGCTGGAAAACAATCTCATCAAGCAGTACAAACCCCACTACAACATCCTCCTGAAGGACTCCAAGACCTACCCGTGGATCGTCATCACCAACGACGAATTCCCCAAGGTGTTCCTGACCCGCCGGGTGGACAAAAGGAGCGGCACCTATTTCGGGCCGTACAGTTCCGTCTCGCACGCCAACTACCTG
>CAVJKE010000204.1:0-4063 GCA_963649695.1 bacterium | reverse complement strand
CGGGCTGCAAAGATACGCACTTTTTCTAAACCTCCAAATCTTTTTTGTAAAAATTTTACATTTTTTTCTTGGCGCGAGGGATTCTCACCTTATAATACTACCTTTGTTTCTTGACCCGTGGCCTGGAGCGCGCCGGTGGCCTCTTCAGAGGGGTTCGGCGGCGGTATAAGGAAGTCGGATGGGAAGGGGGAAGATGATGAAAGAGAGATGAAGAAAGGAATATCCAGGCACAGGCCGGAGGAGATGGACACAGGAGGCAGAGCAGGATATTCAGAGATTGAGTCGGAGGGGGCGGAAGATTGAGTCAGAGACACCGGAAGTCGGGCCGGCAGGAAGATTGAGACAAAATATTCATAGATAATGGAAGAAAAGAGAAATGCATTGCCGGAGAACGCTCACAGGGAGCTGGGGCCGGGCGAGGAGTACAAGCCGCTGATGGGAGCGGAAAGGGAATGGGCGGAAGTGACGCCATATTCAGTGGCAGTCGGGCTGCTGATGGTGGTGGTCTTTTCGGCGGCGGCGGCCTATCTGGGGCTGCGCGTGGGGCAGGTGTTCGAGGCCGCGATTCCTATCGCCATCATCGCCGTGGGTCTGACGAGCGCCCTCGGGAAGAAGGAGGGTCTCGGGCAGAACGTGATCATCCAGTCCATCGGAGGCTGCTCAGGAGCCGTCGTGGCAGGCGCGATATTCACGCTGCCGGCCATCTACATCCTGGGTGTGGAGGTGAATTTCATGCAGATGTTCCTCTCTTCGCTGCTGGGCGGCGTGCTGGGAATCCTTTTCCTGATCCCGTTCCGGAAATATTTCGTCAAGGAGATGCACGGGAAGTATCCTTTCCCTGAGGCGACGGCGACGACACAGATCCTCGTGAGCGGGGAAGGCGGCAAGGGAGCCGGAACGCTTCTGGTCAGCGGCCTCATCGGAGGTCTTTATGACTTCATAGTCAGCACCTTCGGAGCTTGGGCGGACACCGTAAGCACAACGGTGACCGGTCTGGGCCAGACGATCGCGGACAAGGCGAAGGTCGTGCTGAAGCTCAACACCGGAGCGGCCGTGCTGGGACTCGGCTACATCGTGGGTCTGAAATATGCGTTCATCATCTGCTGCGGCAGTTTCCTTGTGTGGCTGGTGATCATCCCGCTGATGAACCTAATCTGGGGCGGACAGGTCATCGACCTGATGAACACAGGGGTGACGATGACTATCGGAGAGATGAGTCCCGACCAGATATTCAAGGACTATGCTAGGCACATCGGCATCGGTGGCATCGCTACGGCGGGCATCATCGGCATCATCAAGTCGTTCGGTGTGATCAAGTCGGCTGTCGGGCTGGCCGTCGGCGAGTTCGGCAAGAAGGGCGGAAAGGTTGAGAACTGCGAGAGGACACAGGAGGATATTCCTATGAAAACCATCGTGTTCGGCATCGTGCTGACGCTGCTGGCGGTGTTCGCTTTCTTCGCTTTCGGAGGAGTCGTGAACAACATCTGGCAGGCGATCGTGGGGCTGCTGATCGTGGCTGTGATCTCGTTCCTGTTCACCACCGTGGCGGCCAACGCCATCGCGATCGTGGGCACCAACCCGGTCAGCGGAATGACTCTTATGACGCTGATCATCGCCGCACTGATCCTTGTGGCCGTGGGTCTGAAGGGCAACGCCGGCATGGCGGCGGCTCTGGTGATCGGCGGCGTGGTCTGCACTGCGCTTTCCGTGGCGGGTTCGTTCATCACTGACCTGAAGATCGGTTACTGGATCGGCACGACTCCTAAGAAGCAGGAGACGTGGAAGTTCGTGGGCGTGGCAGTGGCCGCGGCGACCGTCTGCGGGGTGATGCTGGTGCTGAACAAGACTTACGGTTTCGTGGGTGACCAGGCTCTGGTGGCTCCTCAAGCCAACGCGATGGCGGCTGTGATCCAGCCTATGATGAACGGCGGCGGGGCTCCGTGGCTGCTCTACGGCATCGGTGCGGTGCTGGCCATCGTGCTGACTTTCCTCAAGGTGCCGGCTCTGGCCTTCGCTCTCGGTATGTTCATCCCTATCGACCTGAACCTTCCGTTGCTTGTGGGCGGCGCCATCTCGTGGTATGTCAGCACCCGCTCGAAGGACAAGGCTGTCAACGAGGCCCGTCTGAACAAGGGTACGCTGATCGCTTCGGGATTTATCGCTGGCGGCGCTCTGATGGGTGTCGTGAGCGCGCTGCTGAAGTTCTTCAATGTGGACTGGTTCCTGAGCGGCTGGAACGCGCTGTACGGTGAGGCTGTCGCCATCGTTCCGTTCCTCGGGATCGTGGCCTACACGGTGATCGCTTCGATGAGGGCGAAAGAGTAGAGGCCGGAGGCGGCGGGCTTCCGGGCTTTCGGGCTTCCGGGCTTTCGGGCTTCCGGAGGCAGGAAGCGGCAACAACAAAGTGATTTAAGATATTCATAAAATATGGAGAAAGTTTTAGACAGGTTCCTGAGGTACGTCAGCATTGACACTCAGTCGAACGAGGATTCGGAAAGCCAGCCTTCCACGGCGAAGCAGCTCAATTTGCTGCGGATGCTGAGGGATGAGCTTCAGGCGCTCGGAGTGGATGCCACTCTCGATGAATATGGTTATGTGATGGGGTCCATCCCTTCGAATCTGGAGGGGGCCGCTTCGGGGGCCGCTTCGGGGGCAGCTTCGGGGGCAGCTTCGGGGGCAGCGAAGGTGCCGGCGATCGGGTTCATCGCCCACGTGGACACCGCCCCGGACGCTTCGGGTGCGGACATCAAACCCCAGATAATCAATGAATATGACGGCGGGGATATTCCTCTGAAGGGTGTGCCGGGACTGGCGCTGAAGCCTTCGGAGTTCCCGGAACTGCTTCATTATGTGGGGCAGACGCTGGTCACCACTGACGGGACCACGCTTCTGGGTGCGGACGACAAGGCCGGCGTGGCCGAGATCATGGACGCTGTGCAGTACATCGTGGAGCATCCGGAATTCAAACACGGCGAGATCAAGATCGGCTTCACTCCGGACGAGGAGATCGGCCGGGGCGTGGTCAAGTTCGACGTGGCCAAGTTCGGGGCTGAATATGCGTACACGATGGACGGCGGAGAGGTCGGCGAGCTGGAGTTCGAGAACTTCAACGCCGCTTCGGCCAAGATCCATATCCAGGGTCGGAACGTGCATCCGGGCTATGCCAAGGGCAAGATGAAGAACGCGATCCTGATCGCTTCGGAGCTGAACGGCCTGCTTCCGGTTGAGCAGAGGCCTGAATATACCGATGGCTATGAGGGTTTCTTCCATATCATCGGGTTCAACGGGACGGTCGAGGAGGCCGACATCGCCTACATAATCCGTGACCATGACAGGGCGGCCTTTGAGGCCAAGAAGGTCCTGATGGGAAAATGTGTGGATTTCATCAACGAGAAATACGGCGAGGGTACGGCCGTGGCCACCGTCAAGGACCAGTACTACAATATGCGCGAGATGGTCGAGCCGCACTATCACGTGGTGGAGAAGGCCAAGAAGGCTATGGAGATGGCCGGGGTCAAGCCTAAGGTCCAGCCTATCAGGGGCGGCACCGACGGGGCCAACCTGAGTTTCAAGGGGTTGCCTTGTCCGAACATCTTCGCCGGTGGACTCAACTTCCACGGCAAGATGGAGTTCGTGCCGGTGCAGAGCATCGAGAAGGCCTCGCAGGTGATTCTGGGCATCATCTCGCTCTACGCCTCCGGCGAATAGGCCGGCCAGGGGTGGCCGGCCGGATAGCGTGCTGACGAGGACGGGCTGAAGGCTGGGCTGAAAGGACGGGCTGAGAGGCTGGGCTGAAAGGACGGGCAGAGAGGCCGGGCTGAGAGGCAGGGCTGAAAGGACGGGCAGAGAGGCCGGGCTGGATGCCGGGCTGAAAGGACGGGCTGAAGGCTGGGCTGGATGCCGGGCTGAAAGGACGGGCTGAAGGCTGGGCAGAGAGGACGGGGGCACTTGGGCCGTGGCAGATAAGTAACTGATTGACAGCACTTTAAGCAAACGTCTGGTCGTGATATCAGGTTCTCCGTCACTTTTGATGGTGCTAGCCGGAGGTTGAGAAGACCATTTT
>CAVJKE010000203.1:0-4063 GCA_963649695.1 bacterium | reverse complement strand
GTGAAGACCGTTATCTCGCTGCTCGTCAAGTCATTGTGGATGATGTCAAGCAGTTCGAGAGCGTTGACGTCCGGATTGACAAGAATTTCCTTGACCTTGGCGAGCCACTTGTCCATCTCGCTGTCATTCTCGCTGATGTAGCCCTCCTGCTTGTAGCTCCAGTGGGCGGCGATCCCTTTCTCGGCGATGTCGTCCATCCTCTTCGTGCGGATCTGCACCTCGATCCAGATGCCGGTCTCGCTCATCAGCGTGCAGTGCAGGGCCTCGTAGCCGTTGCTCTTCGGATGCTTGACCCAGTCACGCACCCTGTCCGGCTTGTAGCGGTAAAGCCCGGTGATGATCGAGAATATGTGGTAGCATTGGTCACGCTCGGTCTCTTTGGAGTCAGCGTCCGGGGTGAACACTATCCTGAGGGCGTACAGGTCGTAGATCTGGTCGAAGGTGATGTTCTTCGTCTGCATCTTGTGCCAGATCGAGTACGGAGTCTTGACCCTTGTCCGGACGATGAAATTGAAACCGGCCTTGCGCAGCGCCGAGTCGATAGGCTTGATGAAATCATCGATCTCCTTGCTCTTGCCGTCAAGGTTGCTGTCGATCTGGCCGGAGATCTCCTTGTAGGCGTCCGGCTCCTTGTACTTGAGCCAGATGTTCTCCATCTCGGACTTGATCTCGTACAGACCGAGCCTGTGGGCCAGCGGGATGAAGATGAACATGGTCTCGCTGAGGATCTTGTCCCTCTTGTACTCAGGCATGAACTCGATCGTGCGGCAGTTGTGCAGACGGTCCGCAAGCTTGATCAGAACGACGCGCACGTCGTCGTTGAGCGTCAGCAGAATCCTCTTGAAATTCTCGGCCTGGAGGCTCTTGGCGTTGTCATCTCCGAGTTTCTTGCTGCGGTCCTCGTTGTCAAGCACGTTCTTGATCTTGGTAAGGCCGTCCACAAGGCTGGCGATCTTGTCACCGAACAGTTTCCGGATGTCGTCCACAGTGTAGTCGGTGTCCTCCACCACATCGTGCAGCAAGGCCGCGGCGATCGACTTGTAGCCGAGGCCTATGTCGCTCACGACTATCTTCGCCACCTCGATCGGATGGATGATGTATGGTCCGCCGGAACGTCTGCGGACATTCTTGTGAGCCTCGTTGGCGAAGTCGAACGCCTTCTGGACAACGTCCAGCTCGCTCTGGTTGGCGCACCGCTTCTCGGCGGCCTCCTTCAGCTGCGCGTAACTCCGCTGTATCAGTTCGTAGTCTTGTTCTGTGAATTGTGAGAAACTCATTGCCTGTTGATTTTCAGTTTAAGATCTTTCGATTTCAAGGGACTCTTCCTCCATTGTCTGGAAGGTGCAGGAGAACTGCGCCCCGTACATTATGATAAGCCATCCGAATCTCATCCAGATCATGAAGAGAGGGATGGCGGCGATTGTTCCATAGACAGCGTTCAGCCTCATCACCATCACCTGGGTCTCAAGGTAGAGGTACTGCAGAAGGGTGAACGCTACGGCGGCGATGATGGCGGCCTTCAAGGCGTGGACGTACTTGACCCTCACGGCAGGGATGTACTTGTACATCGCCGAGAAGATCAGCATAGTGACACCTCCGGAGATCAGCCATCCGAACAATGACTTGACAGCGTCGGTGACCCCGTACCAATTGGGGATCAGGTCGAGGACGTTGGAGTAGACGATGGTGCCGGAGTAGAGTATCAGCACGATGAACGGGGCGAGGAAAAGCAGGACAAGGTCCACGCCGAAACTTTTGAAGAACGGCCGCTTCTTCTCTTCCCACACGTTGTTGAACACCGTCTCCACGCGCATCATCATCCAGATGATGAGCCAGACGAAAGTCAGGGCGCTGACGAGGCCGAAGAGTCCGCTGGTGGCCGAGTCAAGGATCTTGTCGGCCGAGTCGAGGATGTTGTCGATAAGGCCCTGGTTGACATTCAGCGAGTACAGCAGCGTCTTCAGCTTGTCGGCGAGGCCGAAACCGTTGGTCACGGCGAACGCCACGGCCACGAATGGCACGAACGCCATCGTGCAGAAATAGCTCAGGGCGACGGTCTGGAAACCGATCCTGCGGTCAGCGAAGTCCTTGAAGGTCTTGATGATGACCCTGGTCATCCTGATGAACGAGGCCTTGGCTCCGGCGATGCCGGCCAGCTCCACCGTCCAGATGTCCTCCAGGAAGAATTTCACGATCCTTCCGACCATCGATGACAGACTGTTTGACCCGTTCTTTCCCATAGCTCTTATTCAATTCCTGCGAACAGGTCTCCGGTTTCAGGCTCCCGGCTGTTTCCCCCGGCCGGAGCGCCCGGAAGCATATTCATAAATTCCTCCTCGCTGATGATCCTGACTCCGAGGTCGGTGGCCTTCTTGATCTTTTCAGGCCCCGGCTTGGAGCCGGCGAGCAGGAAGGTGGTCTTGCCGCTCACGGATGAGCTGTTCTTGCCGCCGTTGACTTCGATGAGGCGTTTCATCTCATCCCTCGAGACGCTGAAATTGCCCGAGATGACGATGGTTTTCCCCGCGAGAGCGTCGGTGGCTGAGACCGGGGCCTCGATCCGGAACTGGATCCCGGCCGCCTTGAGTCTCTCGATGTCGGAGAGATGCTTCGTGTCGCGGAAATATTCAAGGACGCTTTCCGCTATGACCTCGCCCACGTCAGGCACCTGCAGGAGCCGCTCCTTGTCAGCCGAGGCCACTGAATCGATGTCGCCGAAGTGGCGGGCGATCTCCTTGGCCGTCGTCTCTCCGACGTAGCGGATGCCCAGGGCGAACAGCACGTGCTCGAAAACCACCTTCTTCGAGGCTTCGAGGCTCCTCTGGAAACGCTTGACCGACTGTTCCTTCCAGCCGTCGAGCATCAGAAGCTGAGCGCTTGAAAGGGAGTAGAAATCCGCCGGAGTGCGGACAAGGCCGAGACTGTACATCTGCTCGATGGTGGCGTCTCCGGCCAGCACGTTCATCGCCTTGCGGCTGAGGAAGTGCACAAGTTTGCCCTTGACCTGGGTCGGGCAGCCGTCCACATTGGGGCAGAACCACTTGGCCTCGCCTTCTTCCTTCACGAGCGGAGTCCCGCAGTCAGGGCAGAGTTTCGGGAAGTCAGGCCGCACCGCGCCGGCAGGCCTCAGCGAGAGGTCGACATCTATGATTTTAGGGATGATCTCGCCGCCCTTGATGACGGTCACCGTGTCTCCGACCCTGATGTCGAGCTGCGAGATGAAGTCTTCGTTGTTGAGTGTGGCCCTTTTGACCACGGTGCCGGCCAGTTGCACAGGCTCGAGGTTGGCGACCGGGGTGACCGCTCCGGTGCGGCCGACCTGGTAGGAGATGGAAATCAGACGGGTGTGGGCCTCCTCCGCCTGGAACTTGAACGCCACCGCCCAGCGCGGTGACTTGGCAGTGTAGCCCAGAGCGCTCTGGTAGGCCAGTTCGTTGATTTTTATGACGATGCCGTCGGTAGCGTAGGGGAGGAACTTCCTTTCGGTGTCCCAGTAGCGGATGTATTCCTCAATCTGCCCGATTCCGTCGACCACGCGGCGTTTGTCCGAGACCGGAAGCCCCCACGAAGCGGCCGCGTCAAGCGCATCGCTGTGGGTCGCGAACGTGACGCACTGGCTAGGAATATGATAGAGCGTGCACAGAAGGCCGCGGCGTTCAACCTCCGCAGGGTCAAGCAGTTTCAGTGATCCCGATGCCGCATTTCTCGGATTGGCGAAAGGCGGATCCTCGTTGTCCTCCCGTTCCTTGTTCAGGCGGTCGAATGACTCGTAAGGCATCAGCACCTCGCCCCGGATCTCGAACTCGTCCGGCCAGCCGGAGCCTTTAAGCCGGGCAGGGATGTTGGCTATCCTGAGCGCGTTGACAGTCACGTCGTCGCCCACGACCCCGTCGCCGCGGGTGAGAGCCCTCACCAGCTTTCCGCCTTTGTAGGTCAGGCAGATGGCGGTGCCGTCGAATTTCAGTTCGCAGGAATATGTGAACCTGGCCCCGTCGAGATCCTTCTCGGCCCTTCTTACGAAGTCCTCGATCTCGCCGATGTTGTAGGTGTTGCCCAGCGAGAG
>CAVJKE010000202.1:0-4133 GCA_963649695.1 bacterium | reverse complement strand
TGCATAGGGCAGCCGGTCCAAGGATGGTCGGCAGGGATGCGCATCTCGAACTTGACGGTCATGTTGGCGAAATCGGTGAAATCCACGACATCGTTGAGTTTCACTCCGTCAGGGTCGTCGAAAGTCTCCGGAGAATTCCAGTTGCCTGGCCAGTACTCGAAGTGGTAGCCGGTGTCCTGCCAGTCTGTGCCGTCGCAAGCCATCTGGACACCTTCGGAATAGAGCTGCAGATAGTTGCCGCTGAACGAGTTCTCATCGGTCTTGATGGTCTGGTTGTGCCAGCCGTGGTTGCCGCGGGCATCATCGAAGGTGAAGAGCATTCCGCGGTTGTCCTTGTACATGAACGCGGACTGGCCGGTGCCGGACTCGGTCGTGACCTTGATTTTGCCAGGAAGCGCACCCTCAGGGATGACGACATCGAACGAATTGAATGTCAGATTCTTGATCTGCGTGGCCTCGGCGCTCGTGAACTCGACCGTCATAGGCTCATAGAAATAGCTTCCGGTGATGGTCACGGTCTCGCCAGGCTCAGCATACTCGAAAGACATCGAGCTGACCACAGGAGACGGAGGCAGCACCTTGAAGTCATAGGTGACGGTGTCCTTGACGTTGTTGACCATGTAGATCTTGTCGGTCTGGACAGTAGGAAGAACCTTAGGGACAGCCACGATAAGAGTGTTGTCCGTGATGTAGCTTGTGTTCAGGATGGCCTTCTGGTCGTTGAACCAGAGTTCCTTGATGCTCGTGAGGTTGTCACCGAGCAGACAGATGATCTCGTCCATGTAGGCGCCGGTGATCGTCAGGTCTCTGTCGGCGTACCTTACGGAATAGACCGTCGGCTTGCCGTCCGTGACCTTGTAGCGGTCAGGATAGTCCACGCTGTCGCAGGAGGACAGGGCCGTGGCCGCAAGGGCGGCCGCCGCGAGGATATTCAGAAATTTACTTATGGTTTTCATAATCATAGCCGATTAAAAGTTATAGTGGTATGTGGCGCGGACATCGACATCGATGGCCTCGGCGTCGGACGCCATGTTCTTGTTGAAGACTACATCCTCTGTAGGGAAAGGAAGGGTGAAGCTTGAAGCGGTCACGTTAGGGTTGTCATCCTTTGTGTTGTAGGTGACCTTGCTGGCGTCCCATTCTCCCGAATATTCAAAGTCTTCGCCCAGCCAGGTCTTGTAGACATCGTCCAGACCGTCCCAGTAAGACCTCTTCTGAGCCTTGAGCTCGGCGATGCAGCCGTCCACATCATAGTAGGAACGGCGTACATAGTCGTACCAGCGGTCTCCCTCGCCTGCGAGTTCGAGGCGGCGCTCCTTCCAGATGTCGTTCCAGGTGACAGACTCCAGAGGCTTGGCTCCGGCACGTTCGCGGACCTTGTTGACATATTCAAGAGCGGCCGCGTTGTCAGTGTTGACTACAGCCTCGGCGTAGATCAGATAGACATCCGAAAGACGGAGGAGGTGCGTAGGAAGCTGGCTGGCCATGTTCTGCGGAGTGATGCCGAGGGCGTCGATGTGGTCCTGGTTGTCACCGAAGAGGTTCTTGACATTGTTCGAGCCGGTGTTGCACTGGAGTGTTCCGCCAGGGCCGCCCTTGCCGTAGCCGTTGGAATCGTAGATGAAACGCAGGTAGTCGAAACCCTTCTTTGAACCGGAGATGGTCTTGTCGGTCCAGAAGTAGTCGTAGGTGTCGCCGGCCATCATCATTGTGGCGTGACGGCGCACGTCGGAGTTGTCCCTGAGGGTAGGGTTGTCGATCGCCGAGCAGCCGAAAGCCGCCTGAAGGTCGACGGAAGGTCCTACATAACCGCCCCAGCAGTCACCGTTCTCATCGAAGCCCACCATAGCGAGGTCGCTCTGGAGAGTGTTCTGCTGAGTCCACGGGTCACGGCCGCATTTCCAGAGCCAGGAGATCAGGCACTCGCCCGTCTGGTTGAAACCCTTGAGACGGAACACATCCTCGTAGTTCGGAGTGAGGGTCCTGCCTGAATGGTCGATGACATCCTTGGCATATTCAGCGGCCTTGGCGAGGTCGTCCGCGTTCAGGGAGCCGCCCAGTCCGGCCTTGGTCAGGTAAACCTTCGCGAGGAGGGCCTTGGCCGCATAGCGGTCGATCCTCTCATAGTCGGAGAATCCGCTTGTCTTCTCAGGAAGAAGTTCGATGGCCTTCTCGAGGGTCATGATGATATATTCATAGACATTCTCCCTCTTCACCTTCTGCACGGCATTGACTCCGCCTTCGTTGAGGAGGTCGGTGTTGTTGTGGATGATAGGCACTTCACCGAAGGTGCGGACCATGAAGAAGTAGGCGAACGCCTTCCAGACGAGAGCCTCGCCGATGCACTTGTTCTTGCCTTCCTGCGTAGGGCCCTCAGCCTTGAGGATGTTGTCGATCACGGTGTTGGCGTGGCCGTTCACAGCCCAGAGCGAATAGGACATGTTCACGAGGTCGGTGTCAGTTCCGTTGGTCGTGAAGTCGAGATAAGGGCTGCTGCCCCAGTACATGTTGCCCGACATCACCTCGCCGACTTTGATGAAGCCGCGCTGGAAATCGTACCACGGAGAGTTGTAGAGATAATTCACACCTTGTTCGCACTGTGAATCATTCTTGTAGAAATTGTCCACATTA
The DNA here is from genome assembly GCA_963649695.1 of bacterium. GTDB lineage: Bacteria > Bacteroidota > Bacteroidia > Bacteroidales > UBA932 > Cryptobacteroides. The sequence goes on along the minus strand of CAVJKE010000202.1, from coordinate 1,502 downwards.
TAGTTGTCCTCGGTCGGACGGTTCAGGAACTCCTCACAGGACGAGAGGGAGAGAACCAGTGCCGCTGCAGGCAGAACTTTCAGTATGTTAATCAGTTTCATATTTCAAAAGCTTAGAAAGTGATGTTCAGTCCAAATGAATACATTGTAGGTGAAGGGTAACGTCCGTTATCCAGACCGTAGGTCAGACCAGAGGAATCCTGGGTGCTGGCGCCGACTTCAGGATCGTAACCTGAGTACTTGGTGAAAGTGTAGAGGTTCTGGATGTTGACATAGGCGCGCACATTGTCCACCTTCACCTTCTTCAGCAAAGCCTTCGGCAGGGTGTAGCCGAGAGTTATGTTCTTGATACGGAGGTAGGAGCCGTCCTCGACATAGCGGTCGCTGATGCGGTCGTTGTCGTTAGGGTCGTTGATGGAAGTGTGAGGAATCTTGGTGTCAGGATTCTTCACGCGCACGTTGTCGATGTGGTCGTACCACTTGCTGCCGTCGGCGTAGACGATGGAAGCGTCGATAGGCTCAAGTCTGGCGCGGTTGGAGACCACGCTCTGCAGCTGGTTGGTCCAGGTGCTGTTCATATGGGTGATGGTCAACGCGTTGTAGTTGAAGACCTTGTTGCCGTAGGAACCGTTCAGGAAGACGCTCAGGTCGAGGTTCTTGTAACGGAAAGTGTTGGTCCAGCCGAAGGTGAACTTAGGAAGAGGTGAGCCGATGTTGGTGCGGTCGCTCTCGTTGATGACACCGTCGCCGTTGATGTCCTCGTACTTGATGTCGCCGACCCACACGGTGGAACCGCGGCTGTAGACACCGTCAGAAGGGTATTTCTCAGGTTTCGGAGAATTCTCGATGTCGTCGAGGTCCTTGTAGACTCCGGCGACTTTGTAGCCGTAGAAGTTGTACAGAGGGCCGCCGATCTCGGAGACGCAGACAACGTCGCTCCACTGTCCGTAGCCGATGAGGGAAGCGTTCTCAGTGTCGGTGAGGCTGAGGAGCTTGTTGCGGTTGACGGAGATCTGGACGTTGCTGTCCCAGCTGAAGTCCTTGAGTTCGACAGGAGTCGTGTTGAGTGTGAACTCGATACCCTTGTTCTCGATGCTTCCGTAGTTTCCCTTAGGAGCGGCGAGGGCGGAAGAACCGTTGCCCTGGGTGCCCATGTAGGAAGGGAGCTGCATCGACATAAGCATGTCGTCGGATTTCTTGTAATATGCATCCACGGTGAGTCCGACCCTGCCGCCGAGGAAGCTCAGGTCGAGACCGAGGTTGTACTGGCTCTGGCTCTCCCAACGGATGGAAGTGTTAGGGATGTTCGCAGGGCGGTAACCCATTCCGAGGGCTGAAGGCATACGGGAGATCGCGGCGCCCCAGGCGTAAGAGCCGATGTTGGAGTTACCGGTCTGGCCCCAGCCGAAACGGAGTTTACCGTTGGAGACGATGTGCTTGATGCCTTCGAAGAACTTCTCGTTGGAGAATCTCCAGCTCAACGCGAAGGAGTGGAAACCGGCC
>CAVJKE010000201.1:0-4149 GCA_963649695.1 bacterium | reverse complement strand
GTAAGGGAGAGCATGGCCGCAAGGACGGTCAGCACTATCAGAAACTTTTTTTCCATAACTCGCAAAGTTACTCAAAATTCCCCCCACCTCAAAAAATTAAAAATGAGTATATTTGTGAGTTGATTGCGGACCGCACTTCTGTGCGGTGGTCCCGGTCGGCATAAAAGACATTACTATGGCAAGAGAAATCAAATTCTCCCTCGTTTACAGGGATATGTGGCAATCCTCCGGCAAGTACGTCCCGCGCGTGGACCAGCTTGAGGAGGTCGCTCCGGCGATTATCGATATGGGCTGCTTCGACCGCGTCGAGACCAACGGCGGGGCCTTCGAGCAGGTCAACCTCCTCTTCGGAGAGAATCCTAACGTGGCCGTGCGCCGCTGGACCGCTCCTTTCCACAAGGCCGGCATCCAGACGCACATGCTCGAAAGAGGCCTCAACGCCTTGAGGATGAACCCGGTCCCGGCCGATGTCAGGGAACTGATGTTCAAGGTCAAGAAGAAGCAGGGGACCGACATCTCACGCTCGTTCTGCGGCCTCAACGACCACAGGAACCTTCGCCGCTCGGTCGAGTTCGCCAAGAAAGGCGGCATGATCTCACAGGTCGCCCTCTCGATCACCAACTCCCCTGTCCACACGGTCGGGTACTATATGGGCATCGTGGACAAGGTCGTTGAATATGGTGCCGACGAGATCTGCCTCAAGGACATGGCGGGCATCGGCCGTCCTACCTTCCTCGCGGAGCTGACAAGGGACATAAAGAAGAAATATCCCCACATCATAGTCCAGTACCACGGCCACTGCGGGCCGGGCTTCTCCCCTGCCTCGATGCTCGAAGTCGCCAGGGCCGGAGCCGACTACCTTGACGTGGCGGTAGAGCCGCTGTCCTGGGGCAAGGTACACCCGGACGTCATCACCATCAGGGAGATGATGAAGGCCGACGGCTTCCTTGTGAAGGACCTGAATATGGACGCGTACATGGAGGTCCGCCGCCTGACGCAGAAGTTCATCGACGATTTCCTCGGCTACTGGATCAACCCTGCCAACGCGAAGATGAGCTCGCTGCTCGTGGGCTGCGGTCTGCCGGGCGGAATGATGGGTTCGATGATGGCTGACCTCAAGGGCTTCCAGGGAGCGATCAACGCCGCCGAAAGGGCGCACGGCCGTCCTGAAATCAGCCTTGACACCTTGATGGTCAAGCTTTTCCAGGAGGTTGAATATGTCTGGCCGCGTCTTGGCTACCCGCCTCTCGTGACCCCGTTCAGCCAGTACACGAAGAACACCGCCCTGATGAACCTTTTGAACCTTCTGAACGGCAAGCCTCGCTGGACCACCATAGACAAAGACACCTGGAATATGATTCTGGGCAAGATGGGCCGCCTTCCGGGCCAGCTCGCTCCGGAGATCGTCGCCCTTGCGAAGGAGAAAGGTCTGGAGTTCTACGACGGGGATCCTCAGGAGATGTACCCGGACGAACTGCCGAAGTTCCGTCAGATGATGAAGGACGAGGGCTGGGACGAAGGTCAGGACGAGGAAGAACTCTTCGAGTTCGCGATGCACGAGCGCCAGTACAGAGACTACAGGAGCGGCGTGGCCAAGCAGCGTTTCAACGCCGAGCTCGCCGACCTGAAAGCCAAGGCCAACGCCCCTATCGAGGTTGTGCGCCCTGTTGTCGAGATGCCTAAGTTCGATGCCGATGAATATGCCCGCAAGTACCCTCACGCGGTCCCTGTGCAGGCTCCGGCCAAGGGCCAGCTCCTGTGGCAGGTCGATGTGCAGGACGATTCCGTCGCCCCGATAGCGGGTACGGAGGTCAAAGCCGGCAAGGCCGTCGGATTCGTGCAGACATATTACGGAATGGAGGAACTTGTCCCTGCCGTCGACGGCCGCATTGTGGCCACCCTCGGCAAACAGGGCGACAAGGTCGTCAAGGGCGAGATCGTGGCCTTTGTCGAAGGCTCCGCCGATGCCGCCAATGCTCCGGCCGCCCCCGAAGCCGACAGTAAGTCCGAATAATGAATGGTTTACGGCAGCCTGATCCGGGCTTTGCGATTACCTCAGGCCTGTCCGAAGCCGAAGCCTCGGGCAGGCCTGAATCCGGTTCAGAGGATTCTTCCGCAGAATCTTGCCGGCCAGTCGAGCGACATCCGTTCAAGCCGTTTCTCCCGGAAAACGCCAAAGTGCTGATGCTGGGCAGTTTCCCGCCCCAGCCGAAACGCTGGAGCATTGAATTCTACTACCCGAATTTCATCAACGACATGTGGCGGATAATGGGTCTGGTCTTCTTCGGAGACAAGAACCGCTTCGTGGACATCGATGCCAGGAAGTTCAGGCTGGAGGACATCGTGGATTTCTGCACCGGGACCGGCATCGCGATGTACGACACCGCCTCGGCGGTGCGCCGCCTCAAGGACAACGCCTCCGACAAGTTCCTGGAGGTTGTCACACCTACCGACGTTCCGGCCCTGCTGAGGAAAATCCCTAAGTGTCAGGCCATCGTAACCACCGGCGAGAAAGCCACGCTGACCCTCTGCGAAACCTTCGGCGCGACGGTTCCGCAAGACCCCGGACCCCGGCCAGCAAGGAAACAGGGCGAGGCATCCGCGGCAGGATATTCAGCCCCGGCTCTTGGGGAATATTCAGAATTCATTTTCGAAGGTCGCCGGATGCGCCTCTACCGGATGCCATCCTCCTCCCGCGCCTATCCCATCTCCCTCGAGAAGAAAGCCGCTGACTACCGCTGCCTCTTCTCCGACCTCGGGATGGTGTAAGCCATCGCACCGGCATCCACCACCTGTTTTCTAACCGTTTGCCGACCGGGAAGTTTAGCTATCTGCCGGAGATTTCTTATCTTTGCACCGCTAAACGCATAAATGAAGCGCATAAAACGCTGTCAGACGACAACAAGACACACAATATTCAAACACCACAACACAATAAAAATGAAAAAGACCACTATCCTTCTGGCAGCGGCGGCACTGCTGACGGCCTGCCAGACCGACAAATCGCTTGTCCCGAGCGAGCCATCGTCTGCGCCGGACTACTTCTCGACCTGGAACATCCAGGGATATTCAGTAAACTATGAATACGGGCCGATGGTGGCCGCGATGAACGAGCAGAACCTGTTCGGGGACGGCCCGCTCGAAGGCTGGTGCGACTTTTTCCCTGATTTCCGCGAAGACCTCATCTTCCTGATGGACGACTCCTGGGATATTCCCGCAGGAAGCCACGACAACGGCAACAAGGAGCATATGGGCAGCGCCAGACTGGACGAGTCTCGCTTCCCGAGCTTCAAGGGAGATGCGGTGGAGAGGCTCGCGGGACTCACGAAAAAGGTGAAGTCCAAGGGCTGGAAGGGTCTGGGCTGCTGGCTCTGTGCCAAAGAGGCTTCCACCGAACCCGACGCCGATAACCCTCAGGAATACTGGAAAACCAGGCTGATCGAGAGCCAGAAGGCCGGAGTCTCCTACTGGAAAGTGGATTACGGCAAAATGAGCGGCAACGGTGAATGGAGAAAAATGCTGACCCGCCTCTCTCACGAATATGCCCCTTCGGTGATGGTGGAGCAGGCTTCCATAAAGAAAGAGATCGGGAACTTCGATGTGTTCCGCACCTATGACGTGGAGGTTGTGACCTCCGTTCCTGTCACCCTGCAGCGCATCGTCACCCTCCTGCCTTACAAGGCCGCTGATGGAGCCGGCCTCATCAACTGCGAGGACGAGCCTTACATCGCCGCCGGTCTCGGCTGCGCCATCGGCGTGATGCGCCATCCGCTGAACGGACCGCTTCCGAACGGCAAGCCTGACTACGCCTTCCCGGTCGGGGGACGTGACGTGAAGAGCCGTCTAGACGAGGTGAACCGCGCCCTGAAATGGCACCGAATCGCCGAGCCGTTCGGCGTGGACAATGACGCACAGGTCGACAGCGTTCTGCTGCAGGACGCCTGGGTTCTTGGTGAATATGAGACCTGGAGGGAGGAGAGGCATCCTGGCGACACCCTGAAAGAAGCGGCTCCGGCCCGCATCAGCCGCCGTATGCCTCTGCCGGAAGTCGAATGTACCTCAGATGAAGCGCCATTCGTGGCGGCCTCGACCTACCCGAACGGAGCCATCGCCGTGGCCACTATCGAGCGCGGCATCGGCCGCAGAAGC
>CAVJKE010000200.1:0-4166 GCA_963649695.1 bacterium | reverse complement strand
AAATCAAATGCTGCGGAGAACTCGCACGAGGGGTTCTCCCGGCGTTTTTCGTTTGGTATTTCCATAGCTAATTGACAACTCCGGCTAAACTCCGGATAGACAGATGTACTCTTGCCACCGATTCTATCCCTATGGCAATATCCCCCATATTCTCATCCGTCACTGAGGTTGAAGGTGTTCAACGGGAGGCAACAGACGGAGATGAATGACTGACACCACAAAACTTGTGCATAATTCGGATGAACATTAATTTGGCAATCAATTGTTCTGAAACTTTGGTATTTACAAGAATTATCCGTAAATTTGCAGCCCCAAATTGTTTTTGGGGAACATAAATATTAGATTTACAATCATTTATGCCAACAATTCAACAATTAGTTCGCAAAGGACGCGAGACTATCACAGCTCAAAGCAAGTCTCGTGCGCTGGACGCTTGCCCTCAGAGGAGAGGCGTTTGTCTTCGTGTTTACACGACGACCCCTAAGAAACCTAACTCAGCGATGAGAAAGGTGGCCAGGGTACGCCTTACCAACTCCAAAGAGGTCAATGCCTACATTCCGGGTGAGGGACACAACCTTCAGGAGCACAGCATCGTGCTGGTCCGCGGAGGCCGTGTGAAGGATCTCCCTGGTGTGCGTTACCACATCCTTAGAGGAGCTTTGGACACCGCTGGCGTGGAAGGAAGGACACAGTCCCGTTCCCTCTACGGAGCCAAGAGACCAAAGAAATCTAAGTAGTCCGTTTTAATTTATCACCTTTAATTTTTACTCACAATGAGAAAATCGAAGCCTAAAAAGAGGATTCTACTTCCTGATCCTAAGTTTCACGATGTCGAGGTGACCCGTTTCGTGAACAATCTTATGTTGCAGGGGAAGAAGAGTATCGCGTATTCTATTTTTTACGATGCCATTGACATGGTAGGCGAGAAGATGAAAGATTCTGACAAGGCTCCTTTAGATATTTGGAGGAAGGCTCTCGAGAACGTGACCCCTCAGATCGAGGTGAAGTCACGCCGTATCGGCGGTGCCAACTTCCAGGTGCCTACTGAGTTGCGCCCGGAAAGGAAGATTTCGCTCTCCATGAAGAATATGATCAGCTTCGCCCGCAAGCGTTCCGGCCACTCAATGGCAGAAAAACTCTGCGCTGAGATCGTTGCCGCGTACAACAATGAAGGTGGTGCATTCAAGCGCAAGGAGGATATGCACAAGATGGCGGAGGCCAACAAGGCATTCGCACACTTTCGTTTTTAGTTGATTGCGTCAGATGGCAAAAAGAGATCTTAAATACACAAGGAACATCGGCATCATGGCCCACATCGATGCCGGCAAGACTACCACGTCGGAGCGTATCCTCTACTACACCGGCAAGACCCACAAGATAGGTGAGGTTCACGAAGGTGCAGCTACCATGGACTGGATGGTCCAGGAGCAGGAGAGGGGTATCACCATCACGTCAGCCGCCACCACGGCGTTCTGGCACTACAACGGCGATGTTTACCAGATCAACCTGATCGACACTCCGGGCCACGTGGATTTCACTGTTGAGGTGGAGCGTTCGCTCCGAGTTCTTGACGGCACAGTTGCTACATTCTGCGCTGTGGGAAGGGTACAGCCTCAGTCTGAGACCGTATGGCGTCAGGCGGACAAGTACCACGTCCCTAAGATTGCGTATGTCAACAAGATGGACCGTGTAGGTGCGGACTTCCTCGCCTGCGTGGAGGAGATCAAGACCAAGCTCGGCGCTACCGCCGTGCCGATCTGTCTCCCTATCGGCTCAGAGGAGAAGTTCCAGGGAATCGTTGACCTGATTGCCCAGAAGGCCATCTACTATGATTCCGGTGAGGAGCTTGTAAACTACGAGATCAAGGACGTGCCTGCAGATATGCAGGATGCAGTCGCTCTCTGGAGGGACAAGCTTGTAGAGGCCGCCGCCGAGTGCGACGACGCTCTGATGGACAAGTACTTCGAGGCTCCGGAGTCCATCACGGACGAGGAGATCATCGCCGCTCTCCGCAAGGGGACCATCGCGATGCAGATTGTACCTGCCTGCTGCGGTTCGTCATTCAAGAACAAGGGAGTCCAGTTCCTTCTGGACGCAGTGATGCGCTATCTCCCGTCTCCGCTCGACATCGGCGACACCAAGGCCACCGACCTCAACACCGGTGACGAGGTTAAACTCAAGCCGGCTGCCGACGCACCGTTCTGCGGTCTCGTCTTCAAGATTGCCACCGACCCGTTCGTGGGCCGTCTCGCATATGTCAGAGTGTATTCAGGCCATCTCGATGCCGGTTCTTATGTCTATAACACCCGTTCCGGCAAGAAAGAGAGGGTTGCGCGTCTGTATCAGATGCACTCCAACCACCAGAACCCTATCGAGTTCGTGGAGGCCGGAGATATCTGCGCTGCAGTGGGATTCAAGGATCTCCGCACCGGTGATACGATCTGCGCCGAAGGCAACAAGTTCTCCCTCGAGTCAATGGAGTTCCCTGATCCGGTAATCGGTATCGCAGTGGAGCCTAAGACCCAGAAGGACCTCGACAAACTCGGCATCGCGCTCTCAAAGCTCGCGGAAGAGGACCCTACCTTTACCGTCAAGTCCGACCCTGACACGGGTCAGACCGTCATCAGCGGTATGGGTGAGCTCCACCTCGACATCATCGTCGACCGTCTGCGCCGCGAATTCGGAGTCGAGATCAACCAGGGTGCCCCTCAGGTCAACTACAAGGAGGCTGTCACCACCTCTTACCAGCACCGCGAAGTCTTCAAGAAGCAGACCGGCGGCCGCGGTAAGTTCGCTGACATCATCGTTGAGATCGGACCTGCAGACGAGGGCAAGACCGGACTTCAGTTCGAGAACGTGGTCAAGGGAGGCAATATCCCTAAGGAATTCATCCCTTGCGTGCAGAAGGGCTTCGAGGCCGCTATGGCCAACGGCGTGCTCGCAGGCTATGAGGTGCCTTCACTCAAGGTGACCCTCATCGACGGTTCCTTCCACCCTGTGGACTCTGACCAGCTATCATTCGAACTTGCGGCCCGCATGGCATTCCGCCACGCCTGCCCTAAGTGCCACCCGGTTATCCTCGAGCCTATCATGAACCTTGAGGTAGTGACTCCGGAGGACTATATGGGAGATATTGTCGGTGACCTCAACCGTCGCCGCGGTCAGATCGTTGCGATGGACTCCACCTCCAACGGTGCCCGTATCGTCAAGGCGTTCGTGCCTCTCTCCGAGCAGTTCGGCTATGTGACCGTGCTCCGTACCCTGTCTTCAGGACGTGCGACCAGCACAATGTCATTTGACCACTATGCTGAGGTTCCTGCCGCGATGGCCAAGGATATCGTTGAGAAGAGCGGCTACAAGCTGCCGTCTGACGACGAATAATTAACACGAATAGAAAATCATTTGATATGAGTCAGAAAATTAGAATTAAACTCAAGTCTTTCGATCATATGCTGGTGGACAAGTCAGCCTCTAAGATCGTTGAGACAGTGAAGGCCACCGGTGCGAAGGTGAATGGTCCGATTCCTCTTCCTACCAACAAGAAGATCTTCACGGTCAACCGCTCCACCTTCGTCAACAAGAAGGCTCGCGAGCAGTTTGAGCTCGATTCTTACCGCAGGCTTCTCGACATCGAAGAGTCCAACGCCAAGACCGTTGACGCTCTTATGAAGCTCGAGCTCCCTTCCGGTGTAGAGGTTGAGATCAAAGTCTGATATCGGGCGGTATTAAGACCGCCCTCCGGTCCCTTAGCTCAGTTGGTTAGAGCACCTGACTCATAATCAGGGAGTCGTAGGATCATGCCCTACAGGGACCACAAAAAGTCCAGTCGCGCAGCGGCTGGACTTTTTTGTGGGTCCTTAGTTCCCTTTTAGTTATAAATTCCGCTTAAAATATCCAAAAACACCACAAAACGCGGCGCTTGGTTCAGAATTTGCAGTTTTTCCTGCGCTTCCGCTGCGGCGGAAGTAAGAAATTGCTTATATTTGAAACTGCGTATTAAGGCAATAATAAACTAAAATGCGATGGCTGAAGTAAGAGCTTACATCTCGCAAATCATCGGACCTGTAGTCGATGTCCACTTCGACTTTGACAAGTCGGAAGACGCAAAGAATCTCCCCTCCATTCACGATGCACTCAAGGTAACGCGCCCCGACGGCCGCGAACTC
>CAVJKE010000199.1:0-4167 GCA_963649695.1 bacterium | reverse complement strand
AGGAGAGAATCCCGGTCTGATAGTGCATCACCGGACCGCGCTTCTTCCCTTCGGGAATTAATATTCTAAGTTCACATATACAGAGAAAAGCATCTATTCATTGTACTATTCCAACCGGCATTAGAAATATTGCATAAAATAATCGTATTTTTGCAAAAACCCATTAAAAGCAACGATTATGAAAAAGTTACTGATTACCTTCCTGTTCCTGTTAGGAACCAGGCTCAATTATTTGAATGCCACTGATATTACACCCCCGCCTCGTTTGTACCATTATGGTTTCATATTGTCTTGCGGACAGACAGTTTATCTGTCTTTCGATCACGAGCTGACAGATAAGGAATTGTTGGAATGGACAGATTTCTATGAGAATACCAAATGCAACACAATCCAGGACGGCGACAATGAGAATCCTGTCAAACCTTAGAATCATTGTTCTTGTCCTTGCAGGAGTCCTGCTGAACTTCAGCGTCAACGCCCAGGGCATAAGGGTCACCTATTCCCGCTACTATAAGATAGACAAGGAACTGCGCGGCTACAAGGCGGATATGGACTTGACTCTGGACTACACGCCGGGTCATTCCTCCTTTTACAGTGACAATACGTTCGTCCGTGACTCGATCGGACTCATCGCATTCAACGGTCAGGGAGGGATCAAGGACGATGAAGCCTACGCAAAGATGGTTCGTCTGCCCGGCACGACTTCAAAAGACGTGGTCCTCTACGATGCTGCAAACGGAACTGTTACGGAATACTATCGGCTTGCGACGCACATCATAAAGGGTGAAGAGAATGTCGGCATTCCGAAATGGACAATCTCTGACGAGACATCGGAAATCCTTGAGTACAAAGTACGGAAAGCGGAAGCGGAATTTCTAGGGAGAAGGTGGATTGTCTGGTTTGCGGAAGAGATTCCTGCAAGCGCGGGTCCGTGGATGCTGACCGGCACTCCAGGACTGATACTCAAGGCGGAGGACTCTGAATCCCTTTTCAAGTTTGAAGCAAGGTACATTGAAAATCTGTCCGAAGAAGACGACCGGTTCACCCGTTTGACGGAAATCCTTGAGAAACAATTGAAAAGGCCTTATGGCAAAAGTCTGAAGTTTTCTGGATCGCTTAAGGAATGCGAAAAGATAAACTACAAGATCCATACGGACATGGATTACTTCAACCGGGTCAGCGGAATCATCACGCAAGATGCATCGGACGGTGCGAATATTCTTAAATACATTCCGCTCATACCGGCAGGCTTTCTGAAATGATCCGGAAACTGTCATATTCACTCTTCCTGGCGGCGATGCTGTTTGTCGCTGCGCCTTGCGTATGCTTTGCGCAAAGTCAGGTGCGGGGGAAAGTGATTGACGGCAAAAGCGGCGAACCTGTTGCCGGAGCATTCGTCAGCATACTAGAAGGAACGACTGTACTTGACGGTCTTCTGAGCGGAGAGGACGGTTCGTTCACGATTTCCGTCTCCAAACCCGTGGACAATCTGACGCTTAAAGTGTCCATCCTCGGCTATGCTCCGGCGACCGTCTCTCTGACCGCAGACGGAAGTCCTGTCACCGTCAGGCTCAAGGAACAGAATATCAACCTGAAAGCCTCGAGAATCAGGGCGAATGCCATCGAGGAAGAAGGCGACACGGTCAGATACTCTGCCGGAGCATTCAAGGAGCGCACTGACAGGACTTTGGGAGACCTTCTGAAAAGACTTCCAGGGATAAGCGTTACAAAAAGCGGCGGAATACTTTACAAGGGAGACTACATCAACAAGTTCTACATAGAGGGACTTGACCTTATGGGGGCCAATTACGGAACGTTGACCAACAACCTCGACCTTGGTGCCGTGGCTGGAGTGGAGGTCTACAAGGACCACCAGCCGGTAAAGGCGCTTACCGGACTGGAACATACCGGCAAGGCGGCCGTCAACGTGATTCTCAAGGAAAATGCCAAAGGTGCCTGGCTTTTCAGCGGAGACGCTGCGGCAGGAGCGCCAGAATTCCCGCTGTTCAACGTGCGTGCGACCCTGAGCAGGTTCGCGAAGAAGAACCAGGACTTCTTCCTTGCCAAAGGGAACGACATCGGAGATGACATAGTCAAGGAACTTGCGGCTCAGCAGTATTTCGGAAAAACGGGAGCCTTCCTCATTGATGGCAGCGGACTGGACAGCGATTTCAATTCAAGCCTCAACCCCCGGAAAAGCATCATTGATCTTCCGTATGAATACTGGTACGACAACACCTCGGCCATCGCCTCGTTCAATCATCTTCAGAAGGCAGGAAATGACCTGCTGGTCAGAGGTTCGGCCACTTTCGGCGCTGAAAACTACAATCAATCAAAGGATCATGAGGAGACAGTCCAATTCGGAGACGGTACGGAAATGACCATCAGAGACAATTCTTCGATGGCTGACAGGCTGAGGACCGGATTCGGGAAATTAAGCGTCGAGAAGAATAGCAGGAAAGTTTTCCTTTCGGACGAAATCACTTTCTCAGGACAGTTGCGGCACAATCGGGCGAGCATGACCGGAAACAAGGGCTACAGTCAGGAGTACGACTTGCCTTCGGTAAAAGTCTCGAATGACCTGCTGTCCACTTTCCGCATAGCCGACAGAATGGCTTTGAATTTTACAAGCCAGTCAAAATACGTGCGCGGCAGGCACAGCGCCGCTTACGTAACGGACGGATTTGACGCCACGCAGTCCATCGAAGATTATAGGTTCAGCAGTTCCAATGAAGTATCTACAAATTTAAAAGCCACATGGTTGCGGTTCAGAATCAGCGGCGGCGCCGACATCTCCCACGTTTCCAGGAACACGTCCCTTGTCGGCATCGGCGGGCTGGGCGATGAAACTGACGGCAGCCTCAGCGCTCTGATGGTCAAGCCTAAAATGTCCGCTTCGACATCGTTCGCTGTGTTCGGCATAGACACCAGGCTGACTGTCCCGTTCTCGTTGGCCATTCTTTCCGGCAATTCCGGCGAGAACCAGGCCTGGATGGAAACCGCTCCGAATCTGACAATGAACAGACGCCTGTCCGACAATCTTGAAGCCGGTGCACGGGTCTCGTTCTCCCGTTCGAAATCAGACCCTGTCACACTTCTTCGTGCCGTGGTGATGACGAACTACAGAAGCATAACCACAGACGGCTGCCTGAAGGACGGGAAATGGCTGAATTCGTCCGCTTCGTTAAGATATTCAAACCGCATAAAGACATTCTTCGCAACTTTGGCAGGGCATTATTCGCGCAGAACTTCCGACAGGGCGACTTCGTTCGACTACACCGACAATCTGACACGGTCCGCCACGTTGCCGTTCCGGAACTTCAGCGATAGCCGCGGAGCCGACCTGAACATCTCCGAATATTTCGGAGTGAAGACTCTTTCAGCCGAGATGGGCTTTTCCTTTGACCGGAGCGGAGGGCAGGAGTACCTGCAAGGTGATGTCTGTGATTTCCGGATGGACAACTGGAACGTGTCCGCCGCTTTACGGTCTTCGGTGCTCAAATGGCTGCACTGCGAAGCGAAAGCCGGATGGAACAGGCAGGTCGACTGCACGTTCGGCAGGACAAGGACTGACATTTTCAATGTAACGTCTCTGGTGACAGTCCATCCGGTGAGCAAGCTGGACCTCAGCGCTGAAGCGTTCTACCGGAAGTTCTGGAGAGACGGGAGCCACATCGACAACGTGCCGCTGGTCAAATGCGGGGCGCAGTGGAACTTCAGCAAGTTCTCGGTGTTCGCAGAATGCCGGAATCTTCTCGATGTCAGGACTCTGTCCGAAGAATCCGTCTCGACCTACAGGTCCGTTTCAACGGTCACGAGCCTACGAGGAAGAGAATTCCTGGTCGGAATCAGAATGTCAAGATAATGCCGGAATTACATCCCCGGAGGCGGGCCCATCGGACCGCGTCCGCCAGGACCGCCGCCAGGACCGCCCGGACCACGACGTCCGCCCTTGCCTCCGAAGTTACCGAAGCGGTAGGTCAGGGAGACGATGATCATCAAATGGCGGGCCTACGTGAACACGAAAAAAAGCGAAGATTGCTCTTCGCTTTTTTTGTTTTTAGAGCAAGACAGAAATCTTTTCCTAAGAATAACTTGCTTTACTTTATAGATCCGAGTTTTTCAATAAAGTGTACTAATAAGTCAGTTTCTCGGTCTTTGGCTTGG
>CAVJKE010000198.1:0-4209 GCA_963649695.1 bacterium | reverse complement strand
GCTTCTCTGTTTCGGTTTCTCCCGCCGGTCCTTTATGCTTCTGATTTTGCCGGCTATCCTGTCGATCAGTGACAGGTGCGCTGTGTTTCTTTTCATATGTGGTTATCAATTTGGTGTGTTATCAGTGGTTTTTGATTATAACAAAAAAGAGATGGCTAAATCTCTTTAGCCATCTCTTTTGTGGTTTCAGACTGTTTTACCAGCCCAGCACGTAGGCGAAGATGAGCGGAGCCACGATGGTGGCGTCACTCTCCACGATGAAGCGCGGAGTGGTAGGGGAGAGCTTGCCCCAGGTGATCTTCTCGTTAGGAACGGCTCCTGAATATGATCCGTAGGAAGTCGTGCTGTCGGAGATCTGGCAGAAATATGCCCAAAGCGGTGTGCCCTTCCAGCCGAGGTCCTGTTCCATCATAGGAACGACGCAGATAGGGAAGTCACCGGCTGTGCCGCCGCCGATCTGGAAGAAGCCTACTCCGGCTCCGGTGGCGTTGGCCTTGTACCAGTCGACGAGGAACATCATAACCTCTACGCCTGTCTTGACGAGGTCGGTAGGGAATTCACCGCGGATGCAGTGTGCCGTGAATATGTTGCCGGTCGTGCAGTCTTCCCAGGCCGGGCAGATGATAGGAATGTTCTTCTCGCAGGCAGCCATTACCCAGCTGTCCTTAGGGTCGATCTCGTAGTACTGCTCGAGAACGCCGCTGCGGAGGATCTGGTAGAGATATTCATAAGGGAAGTACCTCTTGCCTTCGTTCTTGGCCTTTGTCCAGACATCGACGAGAGCGCCCTCGAGGCGGCGGAAGGCCTCTTCCTCAGGGATGCAGGTGTCGGTGACGCGGTTGTAGTGGTTGTCGAGGAGTTCCTGCTCCTGCTCGGCGGTGAGGTTCCTGTAGCCCGGCACTCTGTAGTAGTGTGAGTGGGCGACGAGGTTCATGACGTCCTCTTCAAGGTTGTTGGCGGAGCAGCATACGAATGAGAACTTGTCCTGGCGGATCATCTCCGCGAGCGAAAGTCCGATCTCGGCTGTACTCATCGCGCCAGCCATAGCAAGGAACATCTTTCCTCCCTTGTCGAGAAGGTCGCAGTAGGCCTTCGCGGCGTCAACTACACAGGCCGAGTTGAAATGGCGGTAGTTGTGGGTGATAAACTGTGAAATAGGTCCTTTTTCCATTTTTTGTTTATGTTAAAAATGTTATTACGCGCTATCTCGTGTCAGAAACTCCTCTGAACGTACAATAGTGTGCGAATTTACTCATTTTAATGATTTCCTGCAATTTCTGGAGCCGCGGCTGAGGAAACCGGCCGGGTCTCGATCCCGTTGTAGGTGGCCTGCACCTCCTTGTAACTCTCCAGGTTGCCGATGTCGTAGCGCCGGCCCGGCATCTCCATGGCGTGCACGGGGACCCTGGCGGCGAGCCAGGCGATGAAACTTCCCGGAGCGTCCACCCCGCATCCTGAAGCGATGGCCTCGGGGATCAGACGGGCGTCCTGCCTGGTGTACAAGTAGAACGGCGGGCAGCACCAATGCGATTTCGGCTCGGCCGGCTTCTCGGTCATGTCCAGAATCCTGTCCTGTCCGTCCACCTGCACGACTCCGCATTTGCGGAGACGCTGCTCGGACGGTTCGTAGAACCGCATTATGCAGGTCGTGCCTTTGGCCTTGAAGTAGTCGATGAGACTCACGAGACTGAAATCCAGCACGTTGTCTCCGGCGATTACGAGCAGGTCGTCGTCCAGCCCGAGCGAGTCGACGGCGAATTTGATGTCGCGGACCGCCCCGAGCCTTGTCTCGTTGGTCAAGGTGCCGTCGTCGACGACGGTGATCTTGTCGTCAGTCCTGCCGGCGGCCCATTCTGTGAAGTGGCCGGCGAACTTGTGGTTGGAGATGACGACATATTCATCGATGGCCTCCGAGGTCTTGATGTCGTCGACAAGCCAGTCAAGGATCGTCTTCTCTTTGATTTTCAGCAGAGGCTTCGGGAAGTTCTCCGTGAGGGGGTAGAGCCGCGTCGCGTAGCCGGCGGCCAGAATCAGACATTTCATCATCGCTATCAGATTTTCACGCCGTCGGCGCTGTGGCAGATGTGGGCCGAGTAATGACTCTTCAGCGAAGGGAACTCGGCGAGGTACTCTTTCTCGATTTTCTTGAATATGGACTCGCGGAATGCCGGGTCGATGATCGCCATGCAGCAGCCTTTGAAGCCGGCCCCGCTGAAGCGTCCACCGTAGATGCCGTCCGTCCGGGTCATGATCTCGTAGATCTTCTTGAGTTCCGGCGAGCCGGTCTCCCAGTTCACAATCGACGAGCGTCCGCTCTCGAAACTGAGCCTTCCATATTCCTCTATGTCGCCGTTCCTCCAGGCCTCCGCCCCGCGGCAGACACGGTCATATTCAGTGAACCAGTGTTCGGCCCTGCGCCGCCAGTTCTCCGGCAGGCGGTCGGCGAATCTGTGGTACACTTCCACCGGCACGTCCCGCAGGTTGGTCTCCTTGAACTTTCCGTACTCCATTCCGGCGTAGGCCTTCAGGGCGTAGGCGGCGCTGCGGCACTCGTCGACCCTCATGTTGAATTTGGTGCCGGAGAGCGTGCGCTCGACCCCGCTGAAGAAGACCGCTATCTCGTAGGGCTTCATCGCCGGAGAGTCCGGGATGAGTTCGTAGGTGTCGTCCTTCGTGTCGAGGTAAAGGAGGTGGTTTTTTCTGGAATAGACTTCGCAGCTCTGGTCAAGCTTGCCGCAGGACACGCCGACGTAGTCGTTCTCGGCGGCCATCTCGGTCTTGATCAGTTCGAGGTCGCTGAGGTGTATGCCGTTGACCTGGCAGAGGGCCTTCAGAAACGCTATGGTCACGGCCGCCGAGGAGGACAGGCCTCCGATCGGGAGGGATCCTTCGATCACGCCGCTCATCCCGACGCGCAGCGGGTACAGCGCCCCGAGTTTGACCGTGGCCCCGCGCAGGTAGTCGGCCCAGTCTCCCTGACGGGTCTCCGGGACGGAACTGACGTGCCACTGGGCCCTCTTGTCGAACTGGAGCGAACTCAACTCGATGACTCCGTTCTGCTTAGGAGCGTAGGCGATGTGGATTCCCTTGTCGATGGCGAGTCCGGTCACCTTTCCTAGCTGATGGTCGGAATGCGCCCCGATAGGGCAGACCCGGTAGGGGCAGAATGACAGCCCCTCCGGTTCCCTTTTGTAAGTGTCTCTGAATTTTTCTTCGCAGGTCATAGGCTCAGGCTTTCAGGATTACAGTCTTGCCTGGAGAGCCTTTCCCTGCTCCTCGTAGCCAGGTTTGCCCAGAAGGGCGAACATGTTCTTCTTGTAGGCCTCCACGCCAGGCTGGTTGAACGGATTCACTCCGAGCACATAGGCGCTGACGCCGCAGGCATATTCAAAGAAGTAGAAGAGGCCGCCGAGGTTGAAGGCGTCGATCTTCTCGATGGAAACCTCGAGCTGAGGCACGCCGCCGTCGATGTGGGCGAGTTTCGTTCCGAGCTGGGCCATGGCGTTGCAGTGTTCCACGCGCTGGCCGGCGAGGTAGTTAAGCTGGTCGAGGTTCTGCTCGTCGCTTCCGATGACGACCTCGCGGTTGCTCTTCTCGATGTTGACCACGGTCTCGAAGACGCAGCGGTCGCCGTCCTGGATGAACTGGCCCATGGAGTGGAGGTCGGTGGTGAAGTTGACGGATGCAGGGAATATGCCCTTGAGGTCCTTGCCCTCGGACTCGCCGTAGAGCTGCTTCCACCATTCGCCGAGGTACTGGAACTTAGGGTTGTAGGCCACGAGAATCTCGATCTTCTTGCCCTGCTTGGCGTAGAGGAGGTTCCTCATCGCGGCGTATTGCACGGCAGGGTTGTCCTCGCCCTTGACGGCGAGAGCCTTCTCCATCTCGGCGGCTCCGGCGAGCATCGCGCGCACGTCGAATCCGGCGAGGACGATAGGCAGAAGACCTACCGGAGTGAGGACTGAGAAACGGCCTCCGACATTGTCAGGAACGACGAATGTCTTGTAGCCTTCCTGTGTGGACAGGGTCTTGAGTGCACCCTTGTGGGCGTCTGTGATGGCGACGATTCTTTCGGCGGCGTCGGAGTAGTTCTTTTCGATGTGTTCCTTGACAATCCTGAAGGCGACCGCAGGCTCGGTGGTGGTGCCTGACTTGGAGATCACCACGGTGGCAACGTTCCTTTCAGCCACGAGGTCCATCAGTTGGGCG
>CAVJKE010000197.1:0-4213 GCA_963649695.1 bacterium | reverse complement strand
TTCACAGGCGATGCTCTCCGGACGTGGGATAAGGTATTTTGCCACAGGCATTTTGCCACTTGCGAAAGTTAAGTTTGTGATTATGAAATTTACCCTTCTTACTGTAGGCAAAACCGACATCAACTGGGTCCGGGAAGGTCTGGAGACATATTCATCCAGACTTTCGCATTACGTCCCGTTCAGTGTCCGCGAGATCCCCGAGCTGAAGAACACCTCGGCCCTGAGCCAGAGCCAGATCAAAGAGAAGGAAGGCGAACTCATCCTGAAAAGCATAAAGCCCTCTGACAGAATCTTTCTTCTGGACGAACACGGCAAGGAACTCCGGTCCGTGGAATTCGCAGAAATGATACGCCGCATGACCCTCGATGGCAAGGATGTTGTATTCGTCATCGGCGGCGCCTACGGCTTTTCCGACTCCGTCTACGACCGATGCGACGGAAAGATCTCACTATCGAAGATGACATTTTCCCACCAGATGGTCAGAACGATCTTCGCCGAACAGCTTTACCGCGCTTTCACCATAATCAAAGGAGAACCCTACCACCACGAATGAGACTAAGGAAGGTTGGCATAAAAGACTGTCTGGCAGGAGGCTTTCTGGCCTCCGCCGTGGTCCTTCTTGTCTTCTCGCTGTTCGTGAGCGTGATGCCCGGCGACACCGGCAGGGCGGCGGCCAGAGTCAGCCGCACCGTCGGCGAAAGGATGCACCTGCTCGATGAATATATCTCCTCGGCCCTGACCGCCGACCGCCGTTCCTGGGCCGGAGAGGAGAATCTGCCCGAGGACATGGTCATCTACCGCTATGTCGACGACACCCTCCAGTCCTGGAGCAACCAGTTTCCGGTAAGGAACGACGACATCTCCTCCAAGTATGTTTTCCCGAGGCTCTCCCGGCCGCGCGAAGGCATATATTCACCATTGGCCGAGGTCACGGAAGAGCCGACGTTCATCAACTTCGGCCAGAAGTGGTATCTCGCGGAATCCCGGAGTCTGGGCAGCAGGACGGTGATAGCCGGACTCGAGATCGTGGATTCGATGTCCGGGGACGATTTGGGCGGGGTGAACAAGCGTCTCGGCCTGGGCAGAAGATTCTCCGTCGTGCCGATTTCCGAGAGCGACGGCTCCGCCGCGACACTGGACGGCAAGCCTGTCTTCAAGATAGTGGAGGCCAACCTGACAAGCCACACCGCTGCCGCGACCCATTCAACAGTGGTCTGGGTGGCGGTGGGCTGCTTCATAATGGCCGTGCTGCTGTACCTTTTCAGCAAGAAGAACCTCAAGCGGCTGCTTGTCTCGCTCGCCGGGCTGGCAGTTGTCGGAGCAGCCACCTACATCTGGGGAGAGAACATCAAGGACACCTCGAGGCTGTTCTCCCCTACCGTCTACGCCGACGGCCAGCTGTTCAATTCTCTGGGATCGGTGATGATCACGGCCACCCTCATCACGCTCAGCGTGTTCTGTGTCTTCACGGTACGCAAGGACATATTCAAGAACATCCTCAAGGCTTCCAGACAGAAAACGGCTTTGGTCCTGTACTCTGTCTGCATCGTGCTCCTGACAGCAGGCATCGGAACTTTCATCCACATCATTTTCCGGAGCATCATCCTGAACTCGAACATCTCGCTCGAGCTCTACAGGCTCAATGAACTGAATGTCTACAGCCTTCTTGTCTACCTGACCCTCATCGGACTGCTGATGACGCTCCCGCCTATGGTCCAGATGCTTATGCCTGCGCTGAAGCGTCTGACGGGCATCCGGGTCCGTATGTTCTCCACGGGAGGCAAGGTGCTGACAGCCGCGCTTTTCGCCGCCTATCTGGTGGCGATGACCGGAGTCCTCGGATTCAGAAAAGAGCGCAACAAGGTCAACGTGTGGGCCAACAGACTGTCTATCGAAAGGGACATCAGCCTTGAACTCGAACTGCGCAGGATCGAGGAGAAGATCGCCACGGACCAGCTGATCGCCACCCTCTCGGCGCTGGAAGGCAGCGAGAACATCATCCTCAACAGAATCATCGAGAGTTACCTGTACAGGGTCTCGCAGGACTACGACATAATCGTGGAACTTTTCCCGGACAACAAGGAGAACCGGGGGGCGATCGCCTATTTCACGGACCTGATCACCAAAGGCGCGCCGATTTCGGCTGAATCAAGGTTCAGATACCTGCGTGACGCGACCGGCCACAGCCTCTACGCCGGCAGTTTCGCCTACTACAACCGGGGCAGCGGAGTCACTATGATGCTTCTGCAGGTGTCCCCGAAATCCAACAGGGAGAACAAGGGCTACGCCTACCTGCTGGGCTACACGGCCCCGGGCGAGGTGCTGATCCCTGCAAGATATTCCTACGCCAAATATTCATCGAAGACGCTCACCTCCTACAAGGGTAACTATTCCTATCCTACGGTGGTGGACGAGGACCTCGAGAACGAGATCGCCGAGGCGGTGGACGGCGTGGTGCGGATGAACGGCTACACGCACTTCGTCAACAGTATCTCGGACGACTACCTGATCATTGTCTCGCGCCCGAAGACCGAGAACTACATCTACTTCGTGGCGTTCCTGTTCCTCACTCTCGTGTTCTATTTCTTCCTGTCCATCCTGACTTTGTCCAGACTTGGAAGGAAGGCCACGGAAAGCAACTACTACAAGTCAAGGATCAATTCGGCGATGCTTCTGGCGCTGATAATGACGCTGATAGCCCTTGCGGCCGTCAGCGTGATGTTCGTCTACCGGAGGAACAACGCCAATCTGAGGTCGTCGATGGCGGACAAGATCAACTCTCTCCAGACGCTGCTCCAGACAAGATGCAGATTCCTGAACGACTTCTCCGAACTCAGCGTCCACGAGGCCTCCGGGATTCTCGAGGAAATCAGCAACACGATGAAATCCGACATCACCCTCTACACCACAAGCGGCAGGGAGTTCAGGTCCACCACCCCGGAAGTGTTTGACCTGCTGCTACTTGGTTCAAGGATGAACCCGGATGCCTTCGAGAACATCATCTACAAGAACAAGCGCTACTACATCGGTAAGGAAGAGATCGGCGGCAGGAAGACATTCTTCCTCTACGCTCCGGTGTTCAACGCCGGCGGCAAGATGATCGCGATAATGTGTTCGCCGTTCACGGACGAGAGCTTCGACTTCAAGTCCGAGGCGGTCCTGCACTCTTTCACCGTCATCACGGTGTTCATGATCCTGCTGCTTCTGGCGAGGTTCATCACGGCGGCGGCCGTGGACAAGATGTTCAAGCCTCTCTCGGAGATGGGCCGCAAGATGAACGAGGTCAGCATAGACAATCTTGAATATATCGTCTACGAGCGGGACGACGAGGTCTCCCGGCTCGTCCAGGCCTACAACCGTATGGTGCACGACCTGTACAACTCGACCAAGAAGCTCACGCAGGCAGAAAGAGACAAGGCCTGGGCGACGATGGCCCGGCAGGTGGCCCACGAGATCAAGAACCCTCTGACCCCTATCAAGCTTCAGATCCAGCGTCTCATAAGGATGAAGGGCAACGGCAACCCTGCCTGGGCCGACCGTTTCGACGAGATCTCCGTGGAGGTTCTCAAGCAGATAGACCTGCTCGCCGACACCGCCAGCGAATTCTCGACATTCGCCAATCTTTACTCCGAGGAACCGGTGGAGATCAATCTCGATGCCCTGCTGCAAGAGGAGATCGACCTCTTCGACAGCCGCGACAACATCGAGTTCTCCTACATGGGTCTTGACAACGCCACCGTGAAGGGGCCTAAACCTCAGCTGACGCGTGTCATCACCAACCTCATCAACAACGCCATCCAGGCCATCGAGAATGTCCAGACGGACGCCGCGGAGAAAGGCGAGACTCCGGTCAAGGGAAAGATCGTCATCTCGCTGCGCATCTCTTCCAAGAGCGGGTTCTACGACATCGTGTTCGAGGACAACGGCTACGGTGTCAGCGAGGAGAACAGGACAAAACTCTTCACTCCGAATTTCACGACGAAGAGCAACGGCACCGGGCTTGGACTTTCCATCTGCAGGAATATCCTCGAGAAATGCAACGGCGAGATCTTCTACACCAGATCCTTCAACCTGAAAGGAGCCTGCTTCACCGTCCGCTTCCCCAAAGCCTGACCTGAATACAATCTGAATATAATGGGTCGGAGATAAGGAACATCGGAGGATATCTCATCTCGAGCACATCGGTCATCTTCCCGTTTTCAGTTACAATGTA
>CAVJKE010000196.1:0-4226 GCA_963649695.1 bacterium | reverse complement strand
CACGTTACCCCCTTCCTAAATCCCTCCCCTCGGGGGAGGGACTTACTCCGTCACTTCGTGACGGGAGATAAGCGCTTCGCACGGGCGAAACTTTAATCCATACCGCACGTTATCTTTCGTATTTGTAAATTTTATAATTTCCTTGGTAGATGTCGAGTATCGCGTTGTCCATCAGCGCGGTGTATTTCGATTGGAGGAGCTGCACCTGGGCGTCCAGGAGGGTGTTCTGCGCCGTGATGAGCTCAACGGTGTTCTTCATTCCCACGCTGAACTGCTCGGCCGTGAGGTTGTAGCTTTCCTCGGCGTACCTGGCCTGCTCCTTGGCGCTGAGGTACTTGGACTGGGCCGAGACGGCCTCGAGGTAGGTGTTCTCGATTTCCTTGAGGAGGTTCTTCTCGGCGCTCAGGCGCTCCAGCCTGCTGTTCTCCTGCTCGATCTTGGCCTTGTTGACGGCAGATTTCGCCTTCCTGTTCTGGAATATCGGCACCTGGAGGCTCAGCCCGATGCTTTCGTTGAAATTCTTCTCAAGCTGGTCGCCGAAGGAATTCCCTGTCCCGGTGACATTCGTCGTGCCGACCGAAGCGTTGGCCGAAAGGGTAGGGGAATATGCGGACTTGGCCTGGCGTACGCTCAGCTCGGCCGCGGTCTCGTTCATCTCGGCTTTCCTGACATCCGGCATAGCCTCCAGAGCGGCGGCGTAGACTTCTTCCTTGGATGGCAGCAGCCTCAGCACTCCGGACTCGTCGTCCGTCGGCTCTTCGAGAACGATCTCGTCGCTGACTCCGAGTTCGAGAAGCTGCTTTAACTGGAGTTTGTAGTTGTCAAGATTGGTTTTCGCCACTGTGACCTGATAGAGGTCGCTGGCATACTGGCTTTCGAGCTGCGCCACATCGACCTTGCTGAGTTCGCCGGCGTTCTTGAGTTCTTTAGCCCTGTCTAACTGTGCCTTGGCGGCCTCGGCCGTGCTTTCGCCGACCTTCACGGCTTCTGAGGCATAGAGGCACTGCATATAGGCCTGTACGATTGAGATCACGATGTCGTTGGTGCTTTCCTCGACCGACAAAGAATCGATGGAGTTCTGCAGACGGCTCTGCTTCAATGATGTGCGGAGGCTTCCGCCACCGTATAGGGTCATTCCGGCGTTAAGCCCGTAGTTGCCGGACCAGCTTGTGGACTTGGATGTGCTGTACACATCCGAACCGATGACGGTGCTGTTGCCGTTCTGGGAGAACGGTCTGTTGGTGATTCCCTGGCTGACCGAACCGCTGAGCGAAGGCAGCATCGCTGACTTGGCCTGATAGGTGTCCTCGAGTCCGGAGAGCAAGGTGTTCCTGCTCTGCCTCAGCGAGATGTTGTTCTCGATGGCATAGTCGATGCACTCCTGCAGAGTCCAGGTCCTGGCTTCGGCCGTCCCTTCATTCCCTTCCACCACTGCGGACTGGCTTGTCTGGGCGAAGCTTTCCGCCCCACCGGCAAGCGCGGCGGCCGCCGCGGCGATGATGAATATCCTGTTTTTCATATTCGTAATATATGTTTGAAAACCGGCCGCTAACTTACTTACCATATTCAATGACGCCAACGCAAATCGACGAACTCCCGCTCTTTGTCGACGAAAACCGAAGGTGGAAATCCGCCGCCGGGCCGCCCACGCTTGAACCGCCCTGCCGGAACGAGGCGTCACCACATCGGGACCGGAACCGACGGAAATTCGCTTCCTTCCGCTCTTGAATATTCATTCTTCTTTGCCTATATTTGTGAGGTTGTAAAATTTGACCTGCAAATTGCTATAATATTCCTTGTTATGAATTTGAAAAGCATTTTCGCGGCGTGCTGCCTTTTCGCCGCCGTCCAGATGTCCGCCAAGGATGTCACCTACAATGTCGTCTCGCCTGACGGCCATCTCTCAGCCTCCGTCACCGTGGGCGCTGACATCAGCTACAGCGTGTCCCGTGACGGCATCCAGCTGGTCGCCCCTTCGCCGGCGGCTATGTCACTTTCCGACGGCGTGGTCTTCGGAGAGAACGACAGGGTCCGCAAGGTGCGCAGACGGTCCGTGGACACGACCGTCCCAGCCGTGGCCTATAAAAAATCCTCTGTCAGAGACAACTACAACGAGATGGTCCTTGAGTTCAAGGAGTTCTCGCTGACTTTCCGCGCCTATGACGAGGGCGTCGCCTACCGGTTCAAGTCCTTGCTCAAGAATGACTTCAAGGTGGTTTCCGAGACAGCGAGGTTCAATTTCGCCGAGGACTGGAAGGCCTATGTCCCTTATGTCTGCCAGCACACGGAAACCCTTGAGTCCCAGCTCTGGAACTCGTTCGAGAACACCTATTCAGTGCATCCGCTCTCTGCCTGGAACAAGGACCGTCTGGCCTTTATGCCTGTGGCCGTGGATGCGGGGAACGGGTTGAAAATCCTTGTCACCGAGGCTGACCTGATGGACTATCCGGGAATGTTCCTCTACAACGAGGGCGGATCCAGCGAGCTGACAGGCCGTTTCGCCGCCTATCCGAAGGAGTTGGAAAGAGGCGGCCACAACGGCTTCCAGATGATCGTGACCGGGCGGGAGGACTACATAGCGTCCTGCGAGGCCGGCGCTTCCTTCCCTTGGAGGGTCGTGATGGTGACCGCCAACGACGCGGACCTGGCCGTCAACGACCTTGTGTGGAAACTCGGCTCTCCGGCGGATCCGGCGATGGATTTCAGCTGGGTCAGGCCGGGCAAGGTGGCCTGGGACTGGTGGAACGCATGGAACCTCTACGGAGTGGATTTCCGCACCGGCATCAACAACGACACCTACAAGTACTACATCGATTTCGCTGCCAAGGTTGGGGTTGAATATGTCATCCTCGACGAGGGCTGGTCGGTCCAGAAGGACGCGGACCTGATGAAGGTCGTGCCGGAGATCGACCTTCCTATGCTTGCTGGATATGCCGCCTCGCGCGGAGTCGGACTCATCCTCTGGGCCGGCTACTACCCGTTCGAAAGGAATATGGAGGAGACCTGCCGCCACTATTCCCAGATGGGCATCAAGGGCTTCAAGGTCGATTTTATGGACAGGGATGACCAGCAGATGGTTGATTTCTTCCGCCGCGCGGCGGAGATGACGGCCAAGTACGGCCTTCTGATCGACTTCCACGGCGCCTACAAGCCGGTCGGGCTGAACCGCACCTTCCCTAACGTCATCAACTATGAGGGCGTGCACGGTCTGGAGCAGATGAAATGGAGCGACACCGATGTCGACCAGGTGCTCTACGACGTGACCATGCCTTACATCAGGATGGCCGCCGGCCCTGTGGACTACACCCAGGGGGCGATGCGCAATGCCGCCAAAGGGAATTACCATCCTGTCAATTCGGAGGCGATGAGCCAGGGAACGCGCTGCCATCAGCTTGCTGAATATGTGGTCTTCGATTCTCCTTTGAACATGATGTGCGACTCTCCGTCCAACTATCTCGCCGAGCCGGAGTGCACGGGCTTCATCGCCTCCTGCCCGACCGTCTGGGACGAGAGCGTGGCCGTGAACGGTGTACTCGGGCAGTACATCACGATCGCCCGCCGCAGCGGGGAGTCCTGGTACGTGGGCAGCCTCAATGACTGGACGGCCCGTGACCTGACCCTCGACCTTGGCTTCCTCGGAGAAGGGGAGTGGACGATGGAACTGTTCCGTGACGGTGTGAACGCCGACAGGGCCGCCCGTGACTACAGGCGGGAGACCGTCTCCGTTCCTGCCGACGGCAAGGTCGGCATCCATCTCGCCCCTGGTGGCGGCTGGGTGGCCAGGCTTACAAGAAAATAGTCTGCCGGTAACCGGAACGATGTTTTCCAAAGCTTAAAGATGGCGGACACGATGACTCCCCGGCAGCGGCACGACTGTATGTCGCACATCCGCGGAAAAGACACCCGCCCGGAGATGGTGGTGAGGCGGTACCTGCATTCGCACGGGTACCGCTACTCGCTCCATCGCAAGCGGTTGCCCGGGACTCCGGACATCGTTCTCCGCAAGTACCACACCGTGATATTCATAAACGGCTGTTTCTGGCACGGGCATCCGGGCTGCGCTTCGTGCAGGATTCCGAAGAGCAATGTCGGTTTCTGGGAGGAGAAAATCCGGAGGAACAAGGAGCGGGACGCTGCGGAAGTGGCTGCTCTTGAGGCTCTTGGGTGGAATGTGATCGTGGTCTGGGAATGTGGTTTGAAAAAGGCTGAGAGGGAGAGGACTCTCG
>CAVJKE010000195.1:0-4257 GCA_963649695.1 bacterium | reverse complement strand
GGAGTCAGCTGACAGATTTGCAAGCAGAAACAATAGGTACAGTCTCCCTTGCAAATCTGTTTTCCGGGGAACTGACGAACATGCCCTGCGGCATCGTGTGGCTGGGGTGTCGCAGAAACAGGCGAAACAGATTTGCGACCGTAAACCATCAGAACGGTTTTTCCGAGCAAATCTGCGTCGGACATAGATAAGAGCGGATTGACCTTAGACTACTACAGATGTCATCATAATCTTCATATTGAGCGACATTGCGGTCAACCATAAAAAGCCAAGTCCCCGATCCTTAAAGGATCGGGGACTTGGTTTCTGCGGAGAGAACGAGATTCGAACTCGTGATACGGTTACCCGTATGCAGGTTTAGCAAACCTGTGGATTCAGCCACTCTCCCACCTCTCCGGAATGTTCTGGCTGAAAGGTCCTTGGCAAATGTCAAACCTTTCCGTTGCTATCGGACTGCAAATATACGAATTTTTCTTCTTTTTAAAGAATATGTTGAAAAAAGTTGTCGTGAAACTCACCGGACAGCGGATGCCCGGCCCTGACAGCAGAAATTGACGACACCATCTTTAGTGAATATTGCGGAGAAATAGGTAAATTTGTGGACATCGGTCCGTTCTTCGGAAATTGAATTATTCTAAAATACACGCAGTATGAGCAACAAACTTACAGCTTTGGTTCTGGCCGGACTTATGTGCGGAGTCTCCGCGCTGGCCGGAATCCCTGTCAAGGCCACAGACGACGGGCAGACTCCGGAAGCCCGTCTTCTCCGTTTCCCCGCCACCAATGGCACGGATGTGGTCTTCTCCTATGCCGGAGACCTGTTCACGGCCCCTCTGGCCGGCGGCGAAGCGCGCCGCCTAACCTCGCACATCGGCTACGAGATGTTCGCGAAATATTCCCCGGACGGCAAGACGATAGCCTTCACCGGTGAATATGACGGCAACCGCGAGGTCTACATCATCCCCGCCAAAGGCGGAGAGCCTGTCCGGCTGACCTACACGGCCACCAACGGCCGTGACGACCTCGGTGACAGGATGGGTCCGAACAACATCGTTATGGGATGGACACCCGACGGCAAAAAGATCATATTCAGAAACCGCACGGGCGACGGCTTCCCGGGGAAACTCTGGACCGTGTCCGTCGATGGCGGCATGCCTGAGCAGATTCCGCTGCCGGAAGGAGGCTTCTGCTCATATTCACCGGACGGGAAGAAACTCGCCTACAACCGCGTGATGAGGGAGTTCAGGACTTGGAAATACTACCGCGGCGGAATGGCCGACGAAATCTGGGTCTATGACGGCAAGAAGGTGGAGAAGGTCACCGACAACACCGCCCAGGACGTGTTCCCGATGTGGGTGGGCGACGAGATCTACTTCGCCTCCGACAGGGACATGACGATGAATATATTCGTCTACAACACAAAAACAAAGGCCACTTCCAAGGTTACCTCGTTCGACGACTACGATGTCAAGTTCCCAAGCACGAACGGGAAGCTGGTGGTCTTCGAGAAGGGCGGCTTCCTCTACAAGCTCGACCCTGCCACGAAGGCCGCCGAGCAGATCCACATCACCCTCGGCTCCGACCTTGTCTACGCCAGGTCAGAGAGGATGAACGTCGGCAGGAAGGGGCGCAACTCCTTCAGCATCTCGCCTGACGGCAAGAGGGTGGCCGTGACGGCCCGCGGAGAACTTTTCGACGTTCCGGTCGGAAAGGGTATCACAAGGAACATCTCCAAGACTCCGGGAGCCAACGAGCGCGGAGCGTCCTGGAGTCCTGACGGAAAGTACATCGCCTACATCAGCGACGTCACCGGCGAGACCGAGGTCTACATCTACGATGTCGCGGCCGGAAGCGAGCCGGTGCAGGTCACCAAGAACAACGACACCTACATCCGCGGCCTCCAGTGGAGTCCCGACAGCAAACATATTCTTTACACCGACCGCAAGAACAGGCTCGTCGAGGTCGATCCGTTCGCCAAGACAGCCAGGACGGTGCTTCAGAATCCGGAGCAGGAGTTCATGGGGGTTGAATATTCCCCTGACGGCAAATGGATCGCCTACGCCCGCCCTGCCTCGAACCAAATGAACGTGGTCTATGTCTACAACCTCGCTTCGGGCAAGGAATATCCTGTCACGGAGAAATGGTACGATTCCGGTTCGCCGGTCTTCTCGACCGACGGGAAGTACTTGATATTCACTTCCGACAGAGATTTACGCCCGATCTACAGCAGAATAGAGTGGAACTACGCCTACACCGACTGCAGCGGAGTCTACATGACTATGCTCGCGGCTGACACGCCTTCTCCGCTGCTGCCTACCGACAGCGAATCGGTTGCAGGCACAGGTTCCGGCTCCGATGGAGAGAAGCCGGCTGACGGCCCGATGGGAGATTCTGACGGCAAACCTGGCGACAAAGCGTTCGCAAGGCCTGAAGGCGGGCCGATGGGAGGGCCAGGTGTCGGGCCAGGTGTCGAGCCTGGTGCCGGATTCGGTGACAAGCCGTCCGGCAAACCTGCTGACGGAAAGGGTCCTAAAGCCAAGGACGGCAAGGCCGCTCCCGAAAAGAAGGCCGTCGAGGTGAAGATCGATCCTGAAGGTCTGGTGGACAGGACCATCAAGCTCCCGGTCGGAAGCACAAGGTCATATTTCTGCGACGGCAAGAAACTCTGGTACTCCGAAGGCCGCTCAACGAAGGTTCTCGATTTCGCCACCGGCAAATCGGAGCAGTGCGCCGAAGGCCGCGTGATGTACCGTCCGGGCGACAAGAAGGCCATCCTGGCATCCAACGGAAAATGGAGCGCCGTGAACTTCCCTGCCCCTAAGGTCGGCGGCGGAGAGCCTGTCGACGTGGACAACATGTACACCACCGTCGACTACTCCCAGGAGTGGCCTCAGGTCTTCGATGAGGTCTGGAGAGCCTTCCGCGACGGCTACTATCTTGAGAATATGCACGGCCGCGACTGGAAGGCCGTCAAGGAGAAGTATGCAGCCCTGCTGCCTTACGTCAAGACCCGCCTCGACCTCAACTACGTCATCGGCGGGATGATCGGCGAACTGGCCAGCGGCCACGCCTACGTCAACCCTGGCGACTATCCTAAGCCTGAGCGCGTTCCGATGGGTCTTCTGGGAGCCAAGCTGAGCAAGAGCAAGAGCGGTTACTTCAAGATCGACCACATCTACTCCGGTGCGGCCTACAGGCCGGAACTCCGTTCTCCGATGACCGAGCCAGGAATGGACATCAGCGAGGGCGACTACATAACCGCCATCGACGGACAGTCGCTCAAGGACATCGACAACATCTACAAGCTTCTGGTCGGCAAGGCTGACAAGCTCGTCGAACTGACGGTCAGCAAGTCGGCCTCCGAAGGCGGACGCAAGGTGGTTGTCAAGCCTATAAGCGATGAATATCCTCTCGAACACTACGAGTGGGTGATGAACAACATCAAGACCGTCGAGGAGAAGTCCGGCGGCAAGGTAGGCTACATCTACATCCCGGACATGGGTCCGGAGGGTCTGAACGAGTTCGCCCGCTGGTACTATCCGCAGCTTGACAAGGAGGCTCTGATCATCGATGACCGCGAGAACGGCGGCGGAAACATCTCTCCTATGATCATCGAGAGGCTTCTCCGCAGGGTCTACAGGATGACGATGCGCAGGACCTCGACCCTGACCGGGACGATTCCGGAAGGCACACACACCGGTCCTAAGGTGCTGCTGGTCAACAAATATTCAGCCTCAGACGGCGACCTGTTCCCGTGGAGCTTCAAGGCCAACAACCTCGGCACGGTGATCGGCACGAGGACCTGGGGCGGCATCGTGGGCATCAGCGGCTCGCTGCCTTATATGGACGGCACTGATGTGCGCGTTCCGTTCTTCACGAACTACGACGCTGCCACCGGTGAGTGGATCGTCGAGAACCACGGCGTGGACCCTGACATCGTGCTTGACAATGACCCTGTGAAGGAATATGCCGGCGAGGATGAGCAGCTGAACAAGGCCATCGAGGTGGCTCTCCAGCAGATCAAGGACCGCAAGGCCCTCCCTGGAGTCCCTGCTCCACGCACCTTCCCTGACCTCGGTCTCCCGCAGATCAAGTAGGTGGCCGGCTTGGTACCGGCCGGGCTTGAAGCCACGGAGAGATTACGGAGCCGTGGCAGATAACCCATTGAGAATAAGCTTAAAAAGCGATGGTCTGGTCGTGATTTCACGACCAGACCATCTTTGTTTTCGCTGAATGTCAGTCAGTTATCTGCCACGA
>CAVJKE010000194.1:0-4273 GCA_963649695.1 bacterium | reverse complement strand
CTTGCCGTTCTCCTTGACCACCTTGGAGTTAAGGCCGTAGGAAACCGGCGTGGTGTCGTTCGGGTCGATGATGGAGTTGTAGTAGCCGTCCACCTCGGCGCGGGTCACGCCGTCATAGAAATTGACGGCGGAAAGGCTCACGATGTCACCGGTCCCGGACGTGGAGCGGCGCTGAGGGTAGATGTCCTTTGAATATATCACCTCAAGCAATTCATCAGCTCCTTCGCCGTCACCCACGGCCTCCATCAGCGAGCGGAAATATTCCTTGGAACATTCCGGGAAGAATTTGTCCTCGGAATAGTGGTGGTGCATTCCGTTGGAGAAGAAGAGCCTCTTGGCGTAGACGGTGAAGTTCTGGAAGTCGGCGCAGGAGCGGTCGCCTACATATTCATTGAGGATGTCCTCCACGGCGTGTCTGACAGGCAGGTTCCATTTGCAGTACTGGTCCCAGGTGATGTCGCGGCCGAGCTTGGCGGCCTCCGAAAGATGGTAGACATACTCTTTCTGCCTGAGTGTCAGTTTGTCCCAGCCGGGTACCTGGAAGCGCATCACCTTCAGGTCAGCGAACTCGTCCAGCAGATAATGGAATTCATTTCCGGCGGTTTCCCCGCCCTTCTGGCCGCACGAGCAAAGCGCCGCGGCCGTTCCGATTGCAGTGATCATTTTTAGTGTCTTGTTCATAATAACATTCCGATAAGAGTGTAAATATAGCCATAATCCGTAAAATTGCGTATATTTGTCAGCCACGGAGGCCGGTTTTCAGCCTCCGGACATTGACAAGACAAACTATGAACATCTTGCGGAACATCATAAGGACAGCCGTGGCCGTGCTTCTTGTCGCGGCCGCCGTTTCCTGCAACAAGCATAAGACCGACCCCGTGGACCTGAACCGCAACGTCCTGCTTTTCTACGAATGCGGGTTCAACAGCCTGGCCTCGGCCCTGGACGACAACATGAACAGCGAGACCGCCGGACTGCCGGCCGGCTTCATCCCCGCCCAGACCGGCAACGTGCTTCTGGTCTACAGCCGGATCGCGAGATCCAACTACAACTACACCCCCGTAAAATCCTATCTCAGAAGAATATACAAAAGGAAGAGCGGAAGGATCGTCTCGGACACCCTGCTGACTTTCAACGACGGAGTCATAGCGACCTCATCCTCCACCCTGCGCGAGGTGCTTGAATATACCAAAGAGAATTTCCCGGGCAGGGGCTACGGACTCGTCATCTCGTCCCACGGCTCCGGATGGCTTCCGTCCGGCTACTACTACAGCCCTAAAAACTTCGAGAAGAACCACGCCGGCGAGGTCGTGACCTCCTCCACCGCCAACCGCCCTGCCTTAGGCAGCACCGACGGCAGGCTGCCCGTTCCGGAAGGCACTCTGGCCGAGACCGACCCGTTCTACGGGAAGACAAGGTCGATCTGCCAAGATGAAGTCAAGAACGGCGGAACCGCCTACGAGATGAGCGTCGGCGAGGTGGCCGAGGCCATCACCTACCATCTTGACTACCTCCTCTTCGACATGTGCCTGACCGGCGGGGTGGAAGTCGCCTACGGCCTCAAGGACAAGGCTTCCTACATCGGCCTCTCGCCCGCCGAGGTGCTGGACAAGGGAATGTACGACTACACCAAGATAGCCTCGTTCCTAATCGGAGGCACGGAGCCGGATCTCGAAGGCCTGTTCAAGGACTCCTTCGACCGTTATGACAAGGAAAGCGGCTGGTACCGCTCGGCGACCGTCAATCTTGTCCGCACGGACGGCCTCGACAACCTCGCCGAGGTCACGGCCAGGCTGATAGACGAATATGCCGACAACCTCGCCAAGGCCCCGACATCCAGAATCCAAGGCTACTTCAGGAACAGCAGACACTATTTCTACGACCTCGTGGACATATTCACGGAATGCGGTGCGTCAGAGGCCGACATCGAGGAGCTGCAGTCCGCCGTCGACGGCTGCGTGGTCTACAAGAACGCCACTCCGAGCTTTCTCGGGGATTTCGACATCGACACCTACTCCGGCTTCAGCATGTACCTTCCCTGCGCCGGCACGGCCCTTCTTGACACCTACTACAGGAAAGAAGCCTGGAACGAGGCCGTCAAACTCGTGAAATAATTCAAGTTCCAATATTTTTTCTTATCTTTGCGGCCGCAATTACAAAGCGTTCCGCGCTTTTGGTGCAATGGGGTCCCGGGGACGGGACTGAGTAACACATTTTAAACAAAAAACAAATGAAGCATTTTGAACTCAACGGCAATGTCCGTGAAGTCGGCAACAAGGCCGTGATCAAAGCGTTCCGCAGACAGGGTCTCGTACCTTGCAACCTCTACGGAGCAGGACTCGAGAATGTTCTTTTCACGGTTTCCGCCAAAGAACTCATGGGTCTCACCAACACTCCTGCGTCTTACATCGTAGACCTCAAGCTTGACAACGGCAAAGCCTACACGGCCGTGGTACACGAGCTCCAGTTCCATCCGATCAACGACAACTGCCTCCACGTGGACTTCCTCGCCGTCACAGAAGACAAGCCTATCACCATCAAGGTTCCTGTTGTAGTGACCGGACACCCTGTAGGAGTACAGAAAGGTGGTAAGTTCGTTCTCGTCAGCAGAGAGGTACGCATCAGCGCCCTAATGAAGGACCTTCCTGACACAGTCACCATCGACACCACACCTCTCGACATCGAGAAGCGTATCGTAGCCGGCGACATCAAGGTCGAGAACGTGAACGTCGTGACCCCTAAGGCCACCATCATCTGCACCGTCAAGGCTACACGTCAGATGGCTGCACAGCTCAAGGCCGGTGCGGCTGAGTAAGTTCTTCTGTAGAACCTCCGAAGAGAACACTGGTATGAACTATCTTGTAGCCGGCTTGGGTAACATCGGCGCCGAATACGCTTCAACCAGACACAATATGGGGTTTATGGTGTTGGATGCCTGGTCTCAGGCATCCAACGTTGTTTTCAAGACCGAACGCTACGGCGACGTGGCCGAGGTCTCGTTCAAAGGCAGGAAATTCTACCTGCTGAAGCCTTCCACCTACATGAACCTCAGCGGCAACGCCGTCAAGT
The DNA here is from genome assembly GCA_963649695.1 of bacterium. Taxonomy (GTDB): domain Bacteria; phylum Bacteroidota; class Bacteroidia; order Bacteroidales; family UBA932; genus Cryptobacteroides. Next base: position 1,204 of record CAVJKE010000194.1, on the reverse strand, counting down.
ACTGGATGGACAAACTGAAACTTCCGCTGGAGAACCTAATCGTGGTCTGCGACGACCTCAACCTGCCGTTCGGGACCATCAGGATGCGCAAGAACGGAAGCGACGGAGGCCACAACGGGCTGAAGGACATCCAGGCGAGACTCGGCAGCACCGAATGGGCGAGAATCAGGATCGGAATCGGCAACAATTTCGCCAAAGGGGCGCAGGTCGACTACGTGATCGGCGAACTGACAGCCGAGGAAAAGGCCGCAGTGCCGGAACTCTGCGACAGGGTTATCCAGGGGATCAAGGATTTTTCGACCATAGGCCCTGACAGAGCGATGAATTCGCTCAATGTGAAGCCACAGAAGGCCTGAAAACTGAAAAAGCACGCAAAAACGTGTTTTTTTCGTTTTAATTCCTTGTTATTTAGTTTTTTTTACATAAATTGCGACCGCTTGGATGAGTAGACACAAAATTAGATAACATTAATAATTTAACTATTCACTAAAATTCAAACAAAATGGAGAATCTTGTCGCAAAAATCAAGGAAGAGATCGAAGTGTTCGTAGCGAACGCCGACGCTCAGGTAGAAAAAGGTAACAAGGCAGCCGGAGCACGCGCGCGCAAAGCCGCTCTCGACCTCATGAAAGACCTTAAGGAATTCAGAAAGGTTTCCGTAGCCGAGGCCAAGAAGTAATTCTGATCCGCAGAACAAAAATGGCCGGGAATCATCCCGGCCATTTTTGTTATATATTACCAGACTTTAGTCTTGATCAAGCTTATTCAGTCTTCAGCATCATTCCCCACTCGACCTCAGAGACAGCTTCGTCGCCTTTGATTGTCCTCAGGATCTCGAGGGCGAAGGCGATGGTGTGGCCGGAGGAACGTCCGGTGACGATCCTGCCGGAATGCACAGCAGGACGGGCGACGAAACGCGCGCCGCACTCTTCAAGAGCATCCTCGAAGCCGTCGAAGCAGGTCATCTCGTGACCTTTCAGCGCATCTCCCAGCTGGCTCAGGACAAGACCCGGAGCGGCGCAGACCGCAGCCACGCTGCCGCCGAGTTCATAATGCTCCTTCATCAGGTCGATAAGAGGCTCGCAGCCGGCGAGTTCACGGCTGCCAGGCATACCACCAGGGAAGATAAAGAAATCCTTCTCGTCCGGACGGCCGTTGCCGGCATCCTCGAGGAGGTCGTCATAAGTCATGTCAGCGCCCACGG
>CAVJKE010000193.1:0-4278 GCA_963649695.1 bacterium | reverse complement strand
GGGTCGACCGTGGCCGACCCCGGTTTCAATCAGGGGGTCGGCCACGCCCTATGCCCTCTGACTCAACTCAGTGGCACATCAGCGGGCCGACCCTTGTATCAGCTTGCCAGCATCATCTGCCGGCATCATCTGCCGGCATCATCTGCCAGCATCATCTGCCCGGCTATAGTGTCAGCCGAACGGCCCTGCTCCTGTCACCGCACACCTGTACAGATTCCGGCGTCATCGGCTGGGTGGCGGAAACCGGTCAGGGAAAATTGGATATTTCGGAAAAATTCAGTAATTTTACGAAACGATGCCTATAAACCTTCTTCCAGCGCTGCTTCTGCAGATCTTGGTGGTCGGGTACACGCCCGGCCCTGCGAACATATATTCATTGACGATGGCAGTCCGTTACGGACGGGCAAGGTCGATGCGTATGTGGACCGGCCTTTTCACGGGAGCCACGATCGCGGTGCTGGTGATGGCGGTGCTGACGCATTTCATCGGCGAGGCCCTCGGTTCGTATGTGATTTATCTCAAGTACCTTGGGGCCGCCTACATAGTCTATCTGGCCTACAAGATGTGGAAGAACAGCGCAGGCGGTGACAGCGACGGCAGAGGCTGCTCCTTCCAGAACGGAATGATAGTCCAGCTGACCAACGCCAAGATCCTGCTTTTCGAGCTGAGTGTCTACAGCACATTCGTCCTGCCATATTCAAGCAAACTCCACGACCTGCTTCCGGTGGCGGCGCTTCTGCTGATCGCCGGGCCGGGTGCCAATCTGGTCTGGATTCTGATCGGCAGCTCCCTTTCGCACATCTTCGAGAGGTACCACAGGCAGGTCAATCTCGTTTCAGCTGTCGCCCTCCTCTTCTGCGCCGCCTACATAGTCCTATTGTAGCCTTAAGCTACTATGAATCAAGGCTTCTGTCCCCATGGCTACCCGATGATGCCTGCCAGGAGACCTGGGAATATTTTACCCGGGGAAGCCGAGCGGAGATCCGGGGGGACCGTGCCGCTGACAGGGCCGTCTGCTTGGAACGGCAGGAACCGTTACCCGAGGAAGCCGAGGAGGATGCCGGCGGCGACAGCGGAGCCGATCACACCGGCGACGTTAGGACCCATTGCGTGCATCAGAAGGTGGTTGTCAGGGTCGAACTCCCTGCCGACCAGTTCGGAGACGCGGGCGCTGTCAGGCACGGCGGACACACCGGCGTTGCCGATCAGCGGATTGATTTTCCGGTCACCCTTCAGGAAGAGATTCCAGATCTTGATGAACAGCACACCGCAGGCGGTCGCGATCACGAATGACAGCAGACCGAGGATGAAAATCTTGACGGAACTTCCGCTGAGGAACTTGTCGGCCTGCGTCGAAGCGCCGACCGTCAGGCCGATCAGAGTGGTCACCACATCGATCAGCGGACCTCTGGCCGTCTCCGCGAGCCTGCGGGTCACTCCGCTCTCTTTCAGTAGGTTACCGAAGAACAGCATACCCAGCAGCGGCAGACCTGAAGGCACGATGAACGCCGTCAGAAGGAAGCCGACGATAGGGAAGATGATCTTCTCTTTCTTGCTGACCTGACGTGCGGACGGCATCCTTATCAGACGCTCTTTCTTGGTCGTCAGCGCCAGCATGATCGGCCTCTGGATGACAGGCACGAGAGCCATGTAGGAATATGCGCTCACGGCGATTGCTCCCATAAGGTCAGGAGCGAGCTGTGATGAAAGGAATATGGCGGTAGGCCCGTCGGCCCCGCCTATGATGCCGATGGCTCCGGCATGGTTGGGGTCGAAACCCATTGTGAGGGCCAGCAGATAGGCCCCGAATATTCCCATCTGGGCGGCGGCTCCGACCAGCAGCAGCCGAGGCTGCGAGATGAGGGCGGAGAAATCCGTCATAGCGCCGATGCCGAGGAATATGAGGGGAGGGTACCAGCCCTGTTTCACGCCTTGGTAGAGGATGTTGAGGACAGAGCCGTCCTCGTAGACTCCGATGTTAAGCCCGGGGAACATCGGGATGTTGCCGATGATCATTCCGAACCCGATCGGCACGAGCAGGAGCGGCTCCCACTCTTTCTTGATCGCAAGTGTGATGAACAAGACTCCGATCAGTATCATCACGAGGTTCTGCCAGGTGACGTTGGCGAACCCGGTGAAGTACCAGAACTGCTTGAGGCTTTCGAATATGATGTCCATTCCTCTACGCTATCTTGACGATTTCAGCGCCTTCGAGGACGGAGTCGCCCTTGCTTACGAGAATGGCCGTGACGGTCCCGTCGGCCGGAGCCTGGATCTCGTTCTCCATCTTCATGGCCTCAAGAACGGCCACTTTCTGGCCGGCCTTCACGGCCTGTCCTTCCTTCACGGAAATCTCGATGATCACGCCGGGAAGCGGAGAGGTGACAGGCTTGCCTGAGCCTGAAGCAGGGGCGACGGCAGGCGCCGGGGCCGGAGCTGCAGCGGCGGCAGGCGCTGCCGGAGTCTGTGCGGCCTTGGAAGCCGCAGGAGCTGCCTGGACTGCCGGAGCGTTCTCCATCTCAACCTTGTAGGAAGCGCCGTTGACGGTCACGTCGGCGACATTGCCTTCAACTGAACCTATCTCGACATTGTACTCGTTGCCGTTGATCTTGAATCTGTATGTTTTCATATCCGTAAATTTTCTGTTTGATTTTATCTTGGTGATTGTCTGAAATTCTGTGCCTTGTCGTTCCAGCCGCTGCTCTGCGACGGGCGTATCGTGATGATTAAGCTCTCCTGGTCGTGGACTCCGCCGCCGAGGTAGTCGTCAAGGGCCATGGCGATGGCCGCGTAGACCTCCGTGCCGAACTCCTGCGTCAGAGCCATCGAGATCGCTGCCGCGACCTCAGGAGACATATTCATTGATGATTTTGCGTTGGCCGGCAGCTTTCCCGCCGCCTTCAGGGCCTTTTTCTTGTTGGCATTGCCGATCCATCCGAAGATGAACGCAAGGATGGTCAGCGCCGCGAAGACCACTGTGACGGAAATCAGGGCAAGCACCCATCCGTGCGGGTCTTTCTCCTTCATTTTCTGGTTGTTGGTCATCGCGTCCACATCGCCGTTGTATGATCCCGGAGTCGGTTTGTCCGTGACCGTGGTCTCGAAGTCCATCATCTTCACCCCGGTAGGGATTTTGGCGACGGAATGGTCGGCCGGCAGGTCGGAAGGAATCTCCATCGTGTCGATGACGGTGTGGCCGTCGTTGTTGACAAGGTAGATGGTTGTCCCGCGGCTCAGCGTGAAGTTCGTGTGGTAGGTGCCCTGCGAAGAGTTCCCGCTGGCGTAGAAGATGACGCTCTGTCTCGGCCCGAGGGTCGTGGAAGCGTCTGTCGAAGGAATATGGTACTTCGTCAGGTCGGCCGCGTCGTCGGAAAGGTAGCAGCCGGCGAACTTGACCGTCCCGTAGGAACTGTTGAATATCTCGATCCATCCGCCGCGCTGCCCGAACCCGTCGGTCAGCCCGCAGGTGTTCTCGACGAGAGCCTCGCTGACCCGCAGGTCCGCAAGATTCTGGGCCTGCGCTCCGATGGCGGCGAAAGCGAGAACGATGGAGAGTGCTGTTGATCTTCTCGACATAGGCTACAGAGGAAGGTTGTCGTGTTTCTTGGCCGGCATCTGCTGCTTCTTCCCTGCCAGCTGCTCAAGCGCCCTGATGATGCGGAACCTGGTGTTGCGAGGCTCGATGACATCGTCGATGTAGCCCTTCTCGGCGGCCTGGTAAGGATTGTTGAAGAGTTCTTCGTACTCCTCCTTCTTGGCGGCCTTGATCTTTTTCTGCTCGGCAGGGTCCTCGACAGCCTTGATGTCCTTGGCGTAGAGGACGTTGACAGCTCCGTCGGCTCCCATGACAGCGATCTGGGCAGAAGGCCAGGCGTAGACGAGGTCCGCGCGCAGATGTTTGCTGCTCATCACGATGTACGATCCGCCGTAACTCTTGCGGAGTTCCACGGTGACCTTAGGCACCGTGGCCTCGCCGTAGGCGTAGAGCAGTTTCGCTCCGTTGGTGATGACGGCCCCGTACTCCTGCTGCGTGCCCGGAAGGAAGCCCGGCACATCGACCAGCGAGACGATAGGGATGTTGAAAGCGTCGCAGAATCGCACGAAACGGGCTCCCTTGCGCGAGGCGTTGATGTCCAGCACTCCGGCCAGCATCTTCGGCTGGTTGGCGACGATGCCGACGCTCCTGCCGTTGAAACGGGCGAATCCTATGATGATGTTCTTGGCGAACTCCTTGTGGATCTCGAAGAACTTGCCGTCATCGACTATGCTTCCGATGAC
>CAVJKE010000192.1:0-4306 GCA_963649695.1 bacterium | reverse complement strand
CCATCGGAGGCATCTCCGGCTGCCACATCAACCCTGCCATCACCCTCGGCGTGGCCCTCTCCGGCAGAATGAGCTGGAAGGATGCCCTCGGCTACTGGATCGGACAGGTCGTCGGAGCCATCGTCGCCGGAGCCATCCTTCTCATCCTCACCAAGGTTGTCGCTATGCCTGACATCACCGGAGGCCTCGGCACCAACGCCGTCGCAGGCGCGGGCGGAATCGGCGGAGCCTTCCTCGTGGAGCTGATCGCCACCTTCATCTTCGTGTTCGTGGTTCTCGGAACTACTGACAGCAAGGTCGGAGCAGGCAACTTCGCCGGACTCGCCATCGGTCTGTCACTCATCCTCATCCACCTTGTCTGCATCAGGCTCACCGGCACATCAGTCAACCCGGCCCGTTCCATCGGACCTGCCATCTTCGCCGGCGGACAGGCTCTCAAGGACCTCTGGGTGTTCATCGCCGCTCCTCTTTGCGGTGGCGCTCTCAGCGCTGTCGTATGGTGCGCCCTCGCCCCGAAGGAAGAAGAGAAATAGTGAATATGCTAAAAAAGAGGGGAAGCCTGACGGCCTCCCCTCTTTTTTCATATTCACGGAACACTAGTAGCTCTGGGCGATGGCGATGAAGTCGTCCGCCTTGAGGGCAGCGCCGCCGATAAGGCCGCCGTCGATGTCCTTCTGGGCGAAGAGCTCCTTGGCGTTGGAAGGCTTGCAGCTTCCGCCGTAGAGGATTGTGGTGTCCTCGGCGACGGTCTCACCGAACTTCTCGGCGAGGACCTTGCGGATGCAGGCGTGGATTTCCTCGGCCTGCTCAGCGGTAGCGGTCTTGCCTGTGCCGATGGCCCATACCGGCTCGTAAGCCACGATGATCTTGGCCATCTCCTCAGCGGTGAAGTTGTAGAGGACGTTCTTGGTCTGCTCGGTGACAACCTCGAAGTGCTTTCCGGCCTCTCTCTGCTCAAGGTTCTCACCTACGCAGAGGATCACGCCGAGACCTGCGGCGAGAGCGAGCTTTGTCTTCTCGACGAGCTTCTCATCGGTCTCGCCATAGTACTGCCTTCTCTCGGAGTGTCCGAGGATGGTCCACTGGCAGCCGACTGAAGTAAGCATATTCACTGAAACCTCGCCCGTGTAGGCGCCTTTCTCGTGGTCAGCGCAGTTCTGGGCTGAGAGTTCCACCTTCGATCCCTTCAGGACCTCTGCTACGGAGGCGAGATGGGTGAAAGGAGCGGCCACGATGAGGCCTACGCTCTCAGGAGTTTCAACAGATTTGGCCGCGACTGCTTTCGCAAGCTCGATGCCTTCAGGAAGGGTTGTGTTCATCTTCCAGTTTCCGGCTACGATTTTCTTTCTCATATTCGTTAATCTTTAAACTGTTAATTTCGTTTCCAGCCTACAAAAATACGTTATTTTTGCCTAACTTTGCACAAATTTGGTTGAAAATAAGAAAAACAGATCATACAATGAAGAATTTCGTAGAGGAACTCAAATGGAGAGGAATGATCCAGGACATCATGCCCGGGACTGAGGAGAAACTTATGGAAGGCCCGCAGGCCGCCTACGTCGGAATCGACCCGACGGCTGACTCCCTGCACATCGGCCACCTTGTCAGCATAATGATTCTGAAGCATTTCCAGCAGTGCGGCCACAAGCCTATCGCACTTATCGGCGGAGCCACCGGAATGATCGGCGACCCTTCGATGAAGTCACAGGAAAGGAATCTGCTGGACGAGGAGACGCTCCAGCACAACATCGCCGGCATCAAAAAGCAGCTGTCCAGGATCCTGGACTTCGATTCTGACGCGCCGAACAAAGCCGAGCTTGTCAACAACTACGAATGGATGAAGGGCTATTCCTTCCTCAATTTCATCCGCGACGTGGGCAAGCACATCACCGTCAACTACATGATGGCCAAGGATTCAGTGAAGAAGCGTCTTTCCAGCGAATCGCGCGAGGGAATGTCCTTCACCGAATTCAGCTACCAGCTTCTCCAGGGCTATGACTACCTCTGGCTCTACGAGAACAAGGGCTGCCGTCTCCAACTTGGAGGAAGCGACCAGTGGGGCAACATCACGACCGGCACCGAACTGATCCGCAGGATGCTCGGCAAGACCGACGCGTTCGCCCTCACCTGCCCTCTGATCCGCAAGGCCGACGGCACCAAGTTCGGCAAGACGGAGAAGGGCAACATCTGGCTCGACCCGGAGAAGACCTCGCCTTACGAGTTCTACCAGTTCTGGCTCAACGTCAGCGACGAGGATGCGGAAAGGTACATCAAGATATTCACTCTTCTGGACAAGGAGACCATCGAGGCCGCCATCGAGGAGCACCGTCAGGATCCGGGACGCAGGTCGCTCCAGCAGCTTCTTGCCAAGGAGATCACCACGACCATCCACGGGGCCGATGAATATGCCAACGCGGTTTCGGCTTCAAAGATGCTGTTCGGCAACTCCACTTCCGACGAGCTTCGCAAGCTGGACGAGAAGACCTTCCTCGCCGTGTTCAGCGGCGTGCCTACCTTCGATGTGCAGAAGGCCGACCTGCCTTGCAACATCCTCGACTTCCTCGCCGTCAAGACCCAGGTCTTCCCTTCCAAGGGAGAGGCCAGGAAGATGATTCAGGGCAACGGAGTGAGCATCAACAAGGACAAGGTCGCCGATGTCAACTACGAGATCTCCGAGAAGGACATCGTGGACGGCAAGTACATCCTCGCCCAGAAAGGCAAGAAGAACTACTTCATAATCAACGTTCTTTAATATGGAGAAACCGGCAAGCACAAGACAGCTCAAAGTGGCGAGGGAGATCCAGAAGGATCTTGCCGAGATCATCCGCGGCAAGGGTATGGCCGCTTTCGGAGGCGCTATGGTGACCGTGAGCGAGGTCAGGGTGAGTCCCGACCTGTCGGTGGCCAAGACCTACGTGAGCATCTTCCCTTCCGCCAAGGCCGAGGAGGTGATGAAACTTCTGAACGAGAACATCAAGGTTCTGCGCGGAGAGCTTGGCCACAAGGTCGCCAAGCAGCTGCGCATCGTGCCGGAGATCGTCTTCTACCTCGACTCCACTCTGGACTACGCCGAGCACATCGACGAGCTTCTGAAGAAATAATCCCCGGCCGGGTGTCCGCGGCCCGGCCGTCATCCTTCAAACCGCCGCGCTAAAGTTGCGGATTTGATGGAAATTGAATATCTTCGCGGACGGAATTGAGGTATGGTGTAACGGTAGCACTACAGATTTTGGTTCTGCCAGTTCAGGTTCGAATCCTGATATCTCAACGAAACAGCCCGGCCCGGGAGTCGTCTGACTTCCGGGCCGGGCGTTTGAATATTCATAGAAAACCTTCTACCTGCGGTCGCCTGTGATGAAGGAGAGGTAGTAGAGAAGGGTCGCGAGGGAGCCGACAGCGGCGACTACATAGGTGTAGGCCGCCCATTTGAGGGCGTCGATGGCCATCGGCTTCGTCTCGTAGTTCGTGATGCCGGCGTTCTCAAGCCAGTTCACGGCGCGGTGGCTGGCGTTGATCTCCACAGGGAGGGTCACGAAACTGAACAATGTCGTGAAACCGAACAGCACAACACCAAGGATCAGCACCGGATAACTGTTGAACATCGACACAAGCAGCACGCCGGCCAGAAGGACCCACTGCACCACCTTGCTGGAGAAACTGACGACAGGCACCAAAGCGGTACGCAGCTTCAGAGGAGCGTAGCCGTTGGCGTGCTGGACGACGTGGCCGCATTCGTGGGCGGCCACAGCCGCGGCCGCCACGCTGCTGCTGTTGTAGACTCCCTCACTGAGGTTGACAGTCTTTGTCTGAGGGTTGTAATGGTCGGTGAGTTTTCCCGGGATGCAGGTCACCTGCACGTCTGAGATGCCGTTCTCCGCAAGCATCTTGCGCGCGATCTCCGCTCCCGTCATCCTGTTGTTCGTCGGGACTTTGGAGTATTTCTCGAATCTGCTCGAAAGCATGTTCTGGACGATCATACTCAGAATCATCACCACGATCATCAGAATCCAGATAAGGCCACTGCTCATAACTTAATGTGTTTTAATGTTCAACATAGGCGCAGGACTGAACCGTGCCGGCGGCCCTGCGGCGGAAGTTACAATCAACTTACGCACCAAAGGTCAAATATAGAGATTTTGACTGCGACTTTGGCAGAAATTCAGTAATTTTGTCAGAATTTTACGGTGAGCATGTCACCTGATACCATGTAATGCGCAGTTATGTCAAATGCTATTACAGATTTCTCAAGACTGGAGCTCAACCTCCAGAACTGTCTTGGCAACTACCGTTACTTCCGTTCCAAGCT
>CAVJKE010000191.1:0-4329 GCA_963649695.1 bacterium | reverse complement strand
TGGCAGATAAGAGGCTGACAACCAACGAAAAGAGCATATGTCTGGTCGTGATTTCTGTACCAGACATATGCTCTTCTGTCTCATTATCAAGTGGTTATCCGCCACGGCTGGTGGGTTCGGCCGGGAGTCGGCGTAACGATGCTCTCCTGTTGTGATTGATGGTGGAGCGGGACCTCCCCCGCGTCTTGGCGGCACAGAGCGTTGAGACACCCCCGCCGCACCCCGGCGGTGAGGCTCTCCTACAGCCAGTCGTCGAAGTAGGCGGTGACCTTGTCCATCAGATGGATGCGCCAGCGGCCGGCCACATTGTGTTCGGAAAGCGGGTAAGGGAAGTAGTCCAGCTGCACGCCTTCTTCGATGCACTTCTGCACGAAACTGAGGCTGTGTTCCCACACGACGGTGTTGTCAATCGCCCCCTGGCAGATCAGAAGCTTGCCCTTGAGGTTCTTCACGTTGTTCAGAAGGCTCGTCTGGGCGAAGCCCTCAGGGTTGGTGGCCTCTGTGTCCATGTACCTTTCACCGTACATGATCTCGTACCATTTCCAGTCGATGACCGGACCGCCGGCCACACCGACCTTGAAGGTCTCAGGGAAGTTGGTCATCAGCGAGATCGTCATGAAGCCGCCGTAACTCCAGCCGTGCACGCCGATCCTGTCGGAATCCACGAACGGAAGCGACTTCAGCATATTCACTCCCACCATCTGGTCCGCCATTTCGCACTGCCCGCAATGGCGGTGGATCGCTTTCTCATATTCAGCGCCCCTGTTCGGTGTGCCGCGGTTGTCCTGCACGTAGACGACGTAGCCTTTCTGCGCCATCAGCACCTCCCACATGCGCACTTCGCCGAGCCACGAGTCGCGCACCATCTGCGAGTGTGGCCCGCCGTAGACGTAGAGGATGACTGGGTATTTTTTCGCCGGGTCGAAGTCCGCCGGCAGGTAGAGCCTGTACCAGTTGTCGTACTTCCCGTCGGCGCTTTTCACGGTCCCGAAGAGCATCTCGCCGGTCTTGTAGCCTTCAAGCGGATCGGCGGAGGTGTGGAGGTTGCGGACCATGCGGCCGTCGGCGGAGCGGAGGTCGGTGACTCCCGGCACGTTGAAGCTGCTGTAGGAGTCGATGAACTTCGTGCAGTCAGCGTTGAGCTTGACGGAGTGCCAGCCCTCCTCGGTGGTGAGCCTCTGCGGCTTGCCGAACCTGGCCTTGCTGACGGCGTCGGCGCGTCCCTTAGGCATCTTGACCTCGATCCTGAAGAGGTGGTTCTCGACAGGGGAGACCTCGGCGGAGGTGTAGTAGACGAACTTCCCGTCGCCGCCGATGTACTCGACGTCAGCGTCCACCGCCGTCAGCCGCCTCACCGTGCCGAGCGTGTCGCAAAGGTAGAGGTTGCGGTAGCCGTCGCGGTTGTCAGTCCTGTAGATGAATGAATATGTCCCTTCGATGAAGCGCAGGGGGTCGAGAGGCTCGACGTACCTGTCGTTGTCCTCGGAGAGGACGGTGCGCGCGAAAGACCCGTCGGCGGCGCGGTACATGTTCAGCTTCACATGCTCCTGCGTGCGGTCAAGGACTTGTATGAATATGTTCTTTCCGTCCGGCGACCAGCTGATGTTGGTGAGGTAGCGGTCGTCGCCGAAGTCTGTCACGTCGCACCAGACGGTCTTGCCGGTGGCGAGGTCATACACTCCGAGGCTGACCACCTCGCTCTCCATCCCGTTCATCGGGTACTTGATGCTCTTCAGCGAGCCGGTCCGGGTGCGGATGTCCAGCAGCGGGAACTCGGTCACCTTGCTCTCGTCCTTCTTGTAGAACGCCAGTTTAGCCCCGTCCGGCGACCAGAAGATGCCGTTCTCGATGCCGAACTCGTTGCGGCTGACGACCTGCCCGTAGGTGATCTGGTCGCTGTCGCTCACGGCCACGCCGGCGGCCTGCCCGTCTTTGAATATGTAGAGGCTGCGGCCCACTGTGTAGGCCAGCGCGCCCTGCTTGCTTTCAGTGATGTTCTCCGCCCCTTTCGGGAAGCCTTCGGGAAGCCTTTTGGAGTAGTAAGGGGTGACCTCTCCGGTCTCCAGATCCTCGACCTTCCACTTGCCGGAGTCGTTGAAGGCTATAGTGTTGTCGCCTGTCCAGGTGGCCCAGATGCCGCTCGGACGCACGTTACGGCCGAGTACGGCCTCTTCCATAGTGAGACATTTCCCTTCCGGGTTGGCCGGATGGGTGGTCACCACTCCCGTCTGGGCCTGGAGCGCCAGCGGGGCCGCGGCCAGGATGACCGCAAAAATTTTAAAATTCATAAGACCTTTTTCTATTCAGGCGATGTGTCTATTCAGACGATGTGGAAACTATCCTGTCGACTACATATTTCTGCATCCCTCGCCACGGAAGGGCTCCGAGGTACTCCTTGTAGTGCAGCTCGACGGTCTTGCCGCTGCATCTCATCAGTTCGTTGGCCACCTCTTCGTTCTCGACGGAGAAATCGAATATGTAGGACTCCACCGCGGCTCCGCTGCCTTTGGAACCCCTGAAGCCGGACTGGATGAGCTTGCCTTCGTAGGTCTTCCAGACATAGCCTTTGTAGATGAACTGGTTGAGTTCGCCGGCCTTCACTCCGTCGCCGAAGACGAAGTAGAACCTGACGTAGATGAACGCCGCCAGAGCGAGGGCGAGGACAACGCCGGCCCCGGTGAAAATCTTTCCTTTGAGTGTCATAATTTTATGATTGTAAGAATCTTTCTTTATTTAATAATATCTTTTTCCGATGCAAGTTCCCTTGCCAGCGAAGGCCCGCCAGTCTTGCCGGCGCTGCCTTTCCTGGGGCAGGGGAGGGCGGCGTGCCTATCTGACAGGCTCTCCTGTCATCTCCCAGCCCGTCATGGTGGCGATGTAGGGGATCACTGAATATGCTATCTTGAGATGCCCGCTGTGGTTCGGGTGGCCGTCCGCGCCCATATCCTGCACCTCGTTGTGGACAAACGGACAGAGAGCCACAAGGTGGACGTTCTTGAGACCGCTCCCGGCGATGGCTCCGCGGACATATTCAAACATCAGCACGTCGTGCTTCGGACTGACGCAGAGGATCGGGTGGTCTTCGCCGTAGTTCGCCTTGATCTCGCTGAGAAGGGTGATGTAGCCCTTGGTGAACTGTTTGCTCGAAGGCTGCATCCCTCTGGAGAAGTCGTTGGTGCCCAGGTAGATGACCGTGATCGACGGCTTGAGAGGGGAGGCCGCCGCATCCCAGGTCTCCTTGTCGGCGTTGTCGAAGGTGTAGAGGTAGTGCTCGGGCATCGTGAAGTCGCCGATCTTGCCGTTGTAGTTGCGCGCCACGCCGATTCCTGAGTGGGCGGTGACGATGTGGTCGGCTCCGAAGTACCTCGCCGCCGCGCAGGCGTAGGTCAGGTTCTGGTTCTCGGTCTCCGCCTTGTAGTGTTCCGTGTTGGCCGCCTCCGTGCCGTAGCCGCAGGTGTAGGAGTCGCCGATGAACTCGATGATCCTTTCCTTAGGCGCGTCGGCCTGGAGGAAACCGCCGTCCGTGATGAACTCGCTGACTGTGGTCATCCCCTCGTTGCCCTCCGTGCGCTTCTGGAGAACCACCTGGTGGGGCGCTTTCGCCGCCTTCCTGTCCTTCCCGAAACGGGCTTTCAGCTCCTCTGCGCTGAAGATCACGATCGTGGTGTCTGTGCCGCTGACGGTCAGAACCTTGTCCGGGGCGGTGTCCATCGACCCGTCCAGCCAGACGTTGTAGTAGTTCCTCTTCGTGTCGGAGACCTTGAAACTGAGGAAGCTGCCTGTGAATCTCACTTTGGCGTACACTCCGGTCCAGTCGAAGGAGACGTTTCCGCCGTCGACCTTCGTCCTTCCTATGAAGGTGACTCGTGGGTCGGAAGCCTTGATGCTGCCGCCGCCGGCTTCAGACGTTGTCGCCTCTGATGCCGGGGCCGCTGACTCCGGTGCCGCCGTCGCCTTTGATGCGGCTTGGGCTGTCGTCTCCGGTGCTGTCGTTGCCTCTGATGCGGCTTGGGCTGTCGCCTCCGGTGCCTTTAAGGCCGCCGTCGCTGTCGCCGCCTCGAGTCCGAAAAGGACCGCAGCGAGTAGGATTATGCGTGTCGCTTTCATACCATACAATTTTATTCTGCGAATTTAATGAATATCCCGGATTATTTGATATATTAAGTTCCGCAGGTGCGGAACACCTTATCGCGGGCGTAAGGTATGTAAACGAAAAAAGGATGGTCTTGAGGCCATCCTTTCTTTCGTCATTAGGCACCGTTTCCGGCACCCTAGTACTGGGTAGGAGAATCGAACTCCTATTGCAAGATTGAGAATCTTGAGTACTAA
>CAVJKE010000190.1:0-4351 GCA_963649695.1 bacterium | reverse complement strand
CAACGACAAAGGCCTCGCCAAACTTGTCATCGCTCTCGCCAAGGGCAAGAAGGTCTACGACAAGCGTGCCTCCATCAAAGAAAAAGACATCCGCCGCGAACTTGACCGCGGCGAATGATGTCCTGAAGGGGGAATATGCCGGCTCGTATGGCTTGGGCATAAATGCGGATATTAAGTAAAAAATCAGGAAAATGTTTGCGGATTCACTGTAAAGTAGTACCTTTGCAGCCACGATACTGTGGAGAGATTTGTATGCTTGCAACCACACTAAAAAATGCTAAAAAATAGTTTCATATTGTGTTTTTGGTGTTTTCTCCACGTATCACGGTACGTTGGAGTTTATTTTTTTTATAACGCATTATGAACTACTTATTTACGAGCGAATCGGTGTCCGAGGGGCACCCTGACAAGGTGGCGGACCAGATTTCTGACGCGGTGCTGGACGAGTTCCTCCGTCAGGATTCCGAGGCCAAGGTGGCCTGCGAGACTTTCTGTTCGACGGGACTTGTGGTGATCGGAGGCGAGGTCCGCTCGGAAGAGGCCTATGTTGACATCCAGAAAGTGGCGCGTGGCGTGATCAACCGCATCGGCTACAACAAAGCCGACTATATGTTCGACGGCAACTCCTGCGGAGTGCTCTCGGAAATCCACGAGCAGAGCCAGGACATCAACCGCGGCGTGGTCCGCGAGAACCCCGAGGACCAGGGCGCGGGCGACCAGGGAATGATGTTCGGCTACGCCTGCAAGGACACGGAGGACTATATGCCGCTGCCTCTGTACCTTTCGCACATCGCCCTCCAGGTGCTTGCGGACATCCGCCACAACACCCCTGAGCGGATGCCTTACCTGAGACCGGACTCGAAGTCCCAGTTCACTATTGAATATGACGAGTCACATCATCCTGTACGTGTCCACACGATAGTCATCTCCACCCAGCACGATGAGTTCGTGGCCGAGAGCCTCGGCGACATCTCCTACGACGATGCCGTGTGCCAGTTCGGCCAGGAGAAAGTCGACCAAGCTATGCACGACAAAATCGAGGCCGATGTAAGGAACATCCTGATTCCTGCCGTCAAGGCCACCCTCAACCCTCAGACCGCAGCCCTGTTCAAGGACGACTTCATCCTGCACGTCAACCCGACAGGCAAGTTCGTGATCGGCGGTCCTGCCGGCGACACCGGCCTGACCGGCAGAAAGATCATCGTGGACACCTACGGCGGCAAAGGCGCGCACGGCGGCGGAGCCTTCTCCGGCAAGGACCCGAGCAAGGTCGACCGTTCCGCGGCCTACGCTGCGAGATACATAGCGAAGAATATGGTGGCTGCGGGAGTCGCAAGCGAGATGCTCGTCCAGGTCGCCTACGCCATCGGAGTGGCGAAGCCGGTGAGCATATTCGTGGACACCTACGGCACGGGCGTCGTGCCTGATGCCCAGATCGCCAGGCAGATCGAGGAACTCTTCGACCTCCGTCCGGCCGCGATCATCAGCAAGTTCGAGCTGAAGAACCCTATCTACGAACCGACTGCCGCCTACGGCCATTTCGGCCGGAAGCCTTACACAAAGGCCGTGAAAGTCGGGAAGCCGGGCCACCAGACCGAGAAACTCGTGCAGTTCTTCGGCTGGGAGAAGCTCGACGCCGTCGAAAGCGTCAGGAAGGCCTTCGGGCTGTAGACATCCGCGGCGGACAAACCGCCGTGATTGTCCTTGACAACGGTTGTTCAGGAAGGCCGCTGTTCTGACGGCTTCCTATTTGGTAAATTTCCCCGGGCAGTAGAGATTCCGTTTATCGGATCCTTACTGTCCGGGGTGTTTTTTTTCTTGTTTTTCGTCCTCCCCGCTAAAGGAAAATTTTCGCAACCCGATAATTTATATTAATTTCGCACATTGATTAGGCGTGTGAGTTTGAAATCTTAATTCAATACTTTATTAATCTAATTTATGGTTCAATTTCTCAAAAAGGGATTCGCTGCGTTAGTCGCAGCCCTTGTTGGAATCACGGCCTTCGCGCAGGTCACCACCTCATCCTTGAGTGGTAAGATCACCGACGTGGGCGGAGCCGCTGTTCCGGGAGCCGCCGTAGTGGCGGTCCACACACCATCAGGCACACAGTACTATGCTGTAGTGAACGCTGAAGGCCATTACACCATCAACGGTATGCGTCCGGGCGGTCCTTACACCGTCGAAGTAAGCTGCCTCGGCTACCAGACCGTCAAGTACACTGACATCACCCTCCAGCTCGCCGAAAGCTATGCTCTCAGCTCTACCCTGAAGGATGACTCCCAGACGCTTTCCGAAGCAGTCGTGGTCTCCACCGCAAGTTCCAAGTTCGCTGTCGAGAAGACCGGAGCCGCCACCAACATCAGCGGCAAGCAGATCGAGAGCCTTCCTACCGTCAGCAGGAGCATCACCGACGTTACCCGTCTCTCACCTTACGGCGGAAACGGAATGAGCTTCGCAGGATCTGACGGCCGTACCGCCAACTTCACGGTCGACGGCGCTAACTTCAACAACAACTTCGGTCTGAGCGAAAACCTCCCTGGCGGCGGCAGCCCTATCTCCATCGATGCCATCGATGAACTCCAGGTTGTGATCTCTCCTTACGACGTGCGCCAGACCAACTTCATCGGCGGCGGCGTGAACGCCATCACCAAGTCCGGTACCAACACCTTCAAGGGAACCGCCTACGTCTACCACAAGAATGAATATATGCGTGGTGACACCGTTGACGGAACACAGATCTCCGGCGCCCGCGACAAGGACCGCAACACCATCTACGGTATGACGTTCGGCGGCCCTATCATCAAGAACAAGCTCTTCTTCTTCGTGAACTTTGAATATGCCAAGACCCCTACGGTAGCCAACCGTTGGAGAGGCTCCGAGGACGGCATAGGCAATTCTACGGCCTACCTTTCACGTACCACCCTCGCCGACCTTCAGAAGGTCTCCGATTTCGTGAAGAATGAATATGGTTACGACACAGGTTCCTACACATCATTCCCGGCAGACGAGAGCAACAACAAGATTCTCGCCCGCATCGACTGGAACATCAACGACAACAACCATCTCGCAGTACGTTACAACCACACCCTGAACAAGGCCTGGACAGCTCCGAACTCATCTTCAATGGACGGCGGCCCACGTTCAGCCTACGGACGTACGTCTCTTTATGCGATGTCCTTCGCCAACTCGATGTACTCGCTTGACAATCTGGTGAACACCTGGTCTCTCGACCTCAACAGCCGCATTTCGGACAAGCTGTCCAACCAGCTCCTCGCCACATATTCGCAGCTTGACGATGTCCGTGGAACCAATTCTTCCGACTTCCCGTTCATCGACATTATGGACAAGGGACAGAAGAGTCCTGACGGAAAACTCGATTCAGACGGTTCCACCACTTATATGGCTCTCGGCTACGAGCTCTTCACCTGGAACAATGGTGTGCACAACAACGTGATGACTGTCAAGGACGACCTTACATACTACGCCGGAAACCACAAGGCGACCTTCGGTCTCAGCTACGAGTACCAGATGGCCGACAACTCCTATATGAGAAACGGTACAGGTTACTACCGCTACGACAGCCTCGATGATTTCATCAACAAGGCCGCTCCTTCAATCGTCTGCCTCACCTACGGTTATGACGGCGAGTCCAACCCTGCGGCCCGCGTGCGTTTCAGCAAGGCGGGAATCTATGCACAGGACGAGTGGTCCGTGACCGACAAGTTCAAACTCACCTACGGTGTACGCTTCGACGGTCTGTTCTTCAACAATTCGGACCTGATGACCAACCAGGCGATCTACGATCTGGACTACAACGGAAAGCACATTGACACAGGCAAGTGGCCGAACTCCAACCTGACTGTTTCTCCGCGCGTCGGATTCAACTGGGACGTTCTTGGCAACAAGAGCCTCAAGGTTCGCGGCGGTACCGGCCTCTTCTCCGGCCGTCTGCCTCTCGTGTTCTTCACGAATATGCCTACCAACTCAGGTATGGTCCAGTACCAGGCCAAACTCAACGCCACCGGAAAGAACGGCGGTACACTGACCGACATGTCTCAGTTTGCCGGCGGAGTTCTTACCCGTCAGCAGCTGCACGACAAACTCATCTCCATGGGTTATCCTGACACCATCACTCCGGACAAGGGCACGGCTCCTTCCGAGATTTCAGCGGTGGATCCTAAGTTCAAGATGCCTCAGGTCTGGAAGACCTCTCTCGCTGTCGACTATTCTTTCCCTACTTCGTTCCCGTTCTCCATCACGGCTGAAGGTGTCTTCAACAAGACCATCAACGCCGTCTGCATCAGGGACTGGAGCATAAAGGACACCGACGGCTTCTCAAGATTCAACGGTG
>CAVJKE010000189.1:0-4367 GCA_963649695.1 bacterium | reverse complement strand
ATCTGCCACGACCTCCACACCGTCGTCAGTTGGCCGGTCTCTTGCGGTACTTCCTCGGGGTCAGTCCGGTGTGCCGCTTGAAGAACCGCAGGAAGTGCTGCGGATAGTCGAAACCGAGGCGCTCGCTGACCTGGCTTACGGACAGGTCCTCATGGTTCAGCAGTTCCTTTGAGGCGGCGAGGATGTGGTCGGCGATGAAATCTCTCGCATTCCTGCCGGTCTCGGCCTTGACAAGCTCTCCGAAATAGCCTGTAGAGAGGCAGCATTTGTCGGCGAAATAGGCCACGGACGGAAGCCCTTTGTCACCTGCCTCTCCGCTAATATATTCACGCAGCAGTTTCTCGAATTTCTGCACCACCGTGTGGTTGATCTCCTCGCGGGTGATGAACTGCCTGTCGTAGAAGCGGAGACAATAGTTCAGGAGCAATTCTATGTTGCTGACCACCAGTTCTTTCGTGTGCTTGTCGATGGCGTGGCAGAGTTCCTGGCTGATCATGTCCACGACATTTCTGAATATGGTGACCTCCTGTGAGGACAGATGCAGGGCTTCCATACTCGTGTAGTCGAAGAAGCCGTAGCGGG
This sequence comes from bacterium, assembly GCA_963649695.1. Classification (GTDB taxonomy): domain Bacteria; phylum Bacteroidota; class Bacteroidia; order Bacteroidales; family UBA932; genus Cryptobacteroides. The sequence goes on along the minus strand of CAVJKE010000189.1, from coordinate 3,785 downwards.
ACATATGCGCTCCGAGCGAGGTGCGGGCGAGGAAATCAGGATGGAACACGACGGCCGTCCACTTGGGAGCCGTTCCGTCCGAAGGCAGCACGTGGATGCTCTGACCTGGAGCGAAGGAGGTGACTGTCATCTCGTCGTAGTCGTATTCGGTCCTGCCGTAGGAGATGCGGCAGCCTTTGGTCTCCTTGAGATAGAGCATATAGAGGCCGTTGCGTATAGTGAACTCTTCTGACTGGACTCTCTGTTCAGTCATCCTCGCCACGCTCACGAGCGGATGCAGCGTCTCGAAACCATAGTAGTCGTTGAACTGCTGCACTGTGTCAAATCTGATTTCTTTCATATCAACCTTATCTCACGCTTGTAACAAAGTGCCTGTGATAAAATGCCTTATCTCACGCTTGAAGAGCAATGCCCATGAAAAATCAATCCACGTTACCCTTCCCCTAAATCCCCTTCCTCGGGGAGGGGACTTAATCAACCTTATTTCCGAATATGCCAGGCTACAGGAGAGCCAGGATGTCGGCGACGATCTGTTCGTCAAGCAACCTGTTGTCGCTGAGGAGTTCGTGGAGGTCGAACCTGTCGTAGAGACCCTTCTTCACTCCCCCGACCAGCACCTTCATCTCAGAAGGACCGTAGTAGGCCGCTATCCTTTCGCCGAAGCCACCGTCCTTGCATCCGTCCTCGAGGGTGACTACCAGCGAATGGTCCTTCTTCAAATCTTCAAGGGTCGCCTCGTCGACTCCTGAGAGATACCGAGGATTGACCAGCGTCGCGTCCACACCTTCGCAGGCAAGCAAAGATACGACATTTTCACCTTTCTGATAGAACGAACCCGCGGCGATCACAGCCACACGGCTACCCCTGCGGGTGATCTTGTAGGAAGGATCGTAAGCATATTCACAATCCACCGCCCCGCCTGTGTGGAAGACCCCGTTGGAAGGCACTCTGATGGCGACTGGTTTGCGGTCCTGCCGGACGGCCCAGGCGAGCATGGCGAAATATTCCTCGCAGTTGGTCGGAGCAAGGTAGAGAAGGTTAGGGATGCTTGTGAGCATCGGGATGTCAAAAAGGCAGATGTGGGTGATGTCGTTCATCGTGCCGGTGCCGCCCCACATCACATTGATAACCGCCGGGTTGGAGTTGATGCAGAGGTCCTGCGCTATCTGGTCGTAGGTGCGCTGCACGAAGGTCGAATAGACGGTCCAGACCGGATGCAGCCCGCCCTTCGCCATCGCGCTGGACATTGCGCAGGCCTGCTCCTCCGCTATTCCCATATCAAGGTGCTGCTTTCCGGCCTTGAGGCGCTTCTCGAGAGTGAAACCTGCGGCTGTAGGAGTGCCGGCGGTCACGGCGATGAGGGTCGGGTCGGACTTCATCCTCTCGAGCATCCAGTCGGCGAACAGCGCGCTGTAGTCTTCGCCGCCTGCAGGAGCGGCCAGAGGCGCGCCCGTGGCGGGATCGAACGGAGCGCCATAGTGCCAGCGTTCCTTGTTCTCGACGGCCGGAGCGAAACCGTGGCCCTTCTCCGTGTGGATGTGCACCACGGTCGGGACCGTCGTCCCCTTGACTTTTCTGAATATCTCGACAAGTTTCCCGACATCGTTGCCTTCTTCAAGATAGTGGTAGTCAAAGCCGAGAGCCTTGAAATAGTTGCATTCCGCCTTGCCGCCGGTCTCCCTCAAGAGCCTCAGGTTCTTGTAGATTCCGCCGTGATTCTCGGCGATCGACATCTCGTTGTCGTTGACCACTATGATGATTCCGGTGCCGAGTTCGGAGGCCTCGTCCAATCCTTCGAACGCCTCTCCCCCGCTGAGAGAACCGTCACCGATGACGGCGATGATGTTCTCGCTCGTGCCTTTGATGTCCCTTGCCTTCTGCAGACCGGTCGCAAGAGAAACCGAGGTAGAGGTGTGTCCGACCTCGAAATTATCATAGACAGGGCTTTCCGCCGGAGATGAATAGCCGCTGATAGCGTTCATGTCGTCCACGTCCCCGAGGAAGCCTTTCGCCCTGCCTGTCAGCACTTTGTGCGGATAGCTCTGATGCGAGACATCGAAGATGAACTTGTCGGCCGGGGCGTCGAACACATAGTGGAGAGCTACAGTGGCCTCCACGAAGCCGAGATTCGGGCCTACGTGCCCGCCGTGCTTGCTGACCCTGTTCAGGACAGCCTGGCGGGTCTCGTCCGCCACCACTTTAAGTTGTTCTACGTCAAGGCCTTTGAGATCGGCCGGGGAATTGATGTTTTCGATGTACATAACCAGATGATTTTCCTCGTTAACGCGGACCGGCCCGGCAACCTGCAGGTTTTCCGCAGCCGTTCCGCACGACGCGAATTTCAGATTTTTTCCCGGATACCCCGTTACCGTTTTTCTTGGACGGATTACCTTTTTACCTTGTGAAGGCCGAGTCTGCACGACCGGCCGCCTGCCAGGCGGCACGTCAGACTGTGCGTCAGACTGCGTCTCAGGCAAGAACCCTGTCAAAGACAAGGGAAAGACCTGTCACAGGAGACCTGTCGATGTACTTCTGGATGATGAATCTCGAGAGCATACCGACAAAATAGCCGACGGCGACTCCTACAACGGCTCCGACGACCACGTCGCCGAAGTAATGTTTGCCCACAAAGATGCGGCTGGCGGCCACAAGGAAGGCCCAGAGCAGGGCGAACTTGTAGAAGCCGTTGTAGGTGTGCGAGATGTCATTCCTGAAGCCGATGATCAGGCACATAGCCAGGGCGAAGGCGTTGGCCGCGTGGGCCGAGAAGAAACCGTAGAACCCTCCCCTGCCCTCCAGAACGGTAAGTCCTCCGGAAAGCATCCTTTCGCTGTAGCTCGGTCTGAGCCTCAGTACGGAATCCTTGACCAGGTTTGAGAACTGGTCGCACAGGCCGAAGGCAATGGCGGCGGAAATCAGGACTATGACGGCCCTCTTCCAGCCGAGCCTGCGGAAAAGCATCCAGGCGCAGATCAGGTAGGCCGGAACCCAGATGGTCTTGTCGGACATCAGCACCCAGAGCTGGTCGGTGGCCGGGACGCTCAACCCGTTAAGGAACAAGGTGACGTCCTGGTCAAAGGTGTGGATGGCATTTATCAATGAAGCGCAGACCATAGCATATCCTTCAGTTCTTTAAGTCCTTCACCGGTGATTGATGAGATGAACACGTGCGGAACGCCTTTCGGAAGCGTTTTCTCCACATCCTGTTCGATCTCCTTGTCGATGAGGTCGCACTTGGTGACGGCCAGCACGCGGTCCTTGTCGAGAAGTTCAGGATTGTACTCCCGGAGTTCGTTGAGAAGGGTCTCATAGCCCGCCGTAAGGTCGTTTTCCTCCGCCGACAGCATGAAGAGCAGCACCGAGTTGCGCTCGATGTGGCGCAGGAAGCGGATTCCGATGCCCTTCCCTTCGTGGGCTCCCTCGATGATGCCTGGTATGTCGGCCATCACGAACGACTGGTCGTCGTAGTACTCTACGATTCCGAGGTTCGGCTCAAGGGTCGTGAAGGCGTAGTTGGCGATTTTAGGCTTCGCGGCCGTGAGGGCGGCCAGCAAGGTGGACTTGCCGGCGTTCGGGAATCCCACCAGGCCGACGTCGGCGAGGACTTTCAGTTCAAGGATGAACCAGCCTTCCTGGCCTTCCTCCCCGGGCTGTGAAAAACGCGGGGTCTGGAGGGTGGAGGTCTTGAAATTGTTGTTGCCCAGACCTCCGCGGCCTCCCTTGCAGAGAATCCTGGTCTCGCCCGGCTCCATCATCTCGAACAGGACCTCTCCGGTCTCGGCATC
>CAVJKE010000188.1:0-4398 GCA_963649695.1 bacterium | reverse complement strand
ATTGTAATCCGCAAAGTTAACGAAAAAGGCTTTCAAGTCAAAATCTTATGTCCAGACAGAAGAAAGGCATCGCCTCCAACAACCTCAGGTTCACCATCGTGGACGATGAGACCCACGACAAACTGTGGTCGAAGAAATTCACCAGAATGGGTCTTCTTGTCACCGCGGTCACTGTCGTGGTGGTCTTCGCGGCGCTTGCGTTCTCTATCATAGCGTTCACTCCGGTCAGGGCTCTGATTCCGGGCTATCCCGACGCGAGAAGCAAGCACGACGCCATCCAGAACGCCATACGCATCGACTCGCTGGAGAACGTGCTGGCCAAGTGGGAACTATATTCAGAGAACCTCAGAAGGGTGGTCGACGGGCTTGAGCCGCTGAAGATCGACAGCCTGATGCAGGTCAGGAACGACGCGGCGAAGGATGCGGCCGACAAAGAGGAGCTGGGGCGCAAGGATTCGCTTCTGCGCAAAGAGGTCGCCGATGAGGACAAGTTCGACATCAAGTCCACCTCGTCCAGAACCCTGCCTATCGAGGGGCTGCATTTCTTCACCCCGCTCAAGGGAGTGATTTCGCAGGGCTACGACAAGGCTCTGCACCCTTACATCGACATCACGGCCCCGGGCAACTCCGTGGTGATGTCCGTGCTTGACGGCACCGTGATCTCCGCAGGCTGGTCCGACCAGGACGGGTACACGATCCGCATCCAGCACGACGGAGACATCATCTCAGTGTACAAGCATAACCAGAAACTGATGAAGAAGACCGGCGACAAGGTCACAGCCGGCACACCTATAGCGATTCTCGGCGGCACCGGCTCGCTCTCCGACGGAGACCACCTGCACTTTGAACTCTGGCATAAGGGAGAGGCCGTGGACCCCACCAAATACATAAACTTCTGATGAGGAAAAGAAGAATAGCCATACTTGGATCCACAGGGTCGATCGGAAGACAGACCCTTGAAGTGGTCAAAGAACACCCAGACCTTTTCGAGGTCGAACTTTTAACCTGCAAAAGCAGTTGGGAACTGATGGCCAGGCAGGCCGTCGAGTTCGACGCCAACAACGCTGTCATCTGCGACGAAAGCAAGTACGCCGACCTGTCGGCCGCCCTGGAGAAATCCGACACCAAGGTTTTCGCAGGGATGAAATCCGTCTGTGACCTTGTGACCAGCGACAGGGTGGACATAGTAGTCGCGGCTATGGTCGGATTCAGCGGACTTGAGCCGACGATCTCGGCGATCAAGGCCGGCAAGATCATAGCTCTGGCCAACAAGGAGACCCTCGTGGCCGCCGGCGGCATCGTGATGGAACTTTCCAAGAAACACAACGCCCCGATCCTGCCTGTGGACTCCGAGCATTCGGCGATATTCCAGTGCCTGCTCTCGGCCCAGGGCAACGCCATCAGCAAAATCCATCTGACGGCCTCCGGAGGCCCGTTCAGGACCTGGGAGAAAGCCGAGATAGCCAAAGCCACGAAGGATGTGGCCCTGCGTCACCCTAACTGGAACATGGGTGCCAAAATCACCATAGACTCGGCCACGATGATGAACAAAGGCTTCGAAGTCATCGAGGCGAGGTGGCTCTTCGACACCCCGGTCGACAAAATCAACGTCGTCGTCCACCCTGAATCCATCATCCATTCAATGATTGAATATGAGGACGGAGCGGTGATCGCGCAGCTTGCCAATCCGGACATGCGCGAACCCATACAGTTCGCCATCGGCTTCCCGGAAAGGCTGCCTCTCGCCAACAAGAAACTGGATTTCGCCGAACTTGGAAGCATCTCGTTCTTCAAGCCGGACACCGACAAGTTCCCGGCGCTGGCGCTGGCCTACAGGGCGATAGAACGGGGAGGGAATATCCCTTGCGCCCTCAACGCCGCCAACGAGGCCGCCGTGGCCGCCTACCTCGGCGACCGGATTCCGTTCTACGGGATCAGCGACATCGTCGGAGAGTGCATCGAAGCCGCACCGTTCATCGAGACCCCGAGCCTCGACGACATATTCAGAACCGACGAGGAAGTCCGCTCCATTGCCGGTGCGAGGATCGAGGCCATCGCTAAAAGAAGCTGAAGATGGTAGTTCTGATGAAGATTCTGCAAGTCGTACTTGCGCTTTCATTCCTTATCGTGATCCACGAGGCGGGGCATTTCACCTTCGCCAAGATTTTCGGAGTCAGGGTGGACAAGTTCTTCCTGTTCTTCGACGCCGGAGGGTTCAAACTGTTCAGCACCAAGGGGAAGTTCTTCACCAGTCTTTTCCCGAAGGCAAAAGACTGGGAGACCGAGTACGGAATCGGCTGGCTGCCGCTCGGAGGCTACTGCAAGATCTGCGGCATGATCGACGAGTCGATGGACACCGAGGCCCTGAAAGGCGAACCCAAGCCGTGGGAACTCCGCACCAAGAAGGCCTGGCAGAGGCTTCTGGTGATGGCCGGCGGCGTGCTTTACAACTTCATCTTCGCCATTGTCGCCTACATCGGGATAATGGCGGTCTGGGGCGAGGCCTACATCAGCAACGAGGACAGCCGGATCTACACCAACGAACTTTCAAGGGAGATGGGTTTCCGGGACGGCGACCACATCATCCGGATGGACGACTATGTGCCGGAGAATTTCGGAATGCTGCAGGCCGACCTCGCGCGCAGGAATGTCAGCAAGGTGACGGTCCTGCGTGACGGCGACACCCTTGACCTCTACATCGACCAGGCGATGATCGGCGATGTGCTGAACACCCCGGGGATGTTCGACCTCGCGGTGCCGTTTGTGGTCGACTCGGTGGCTAGCACATCAGGCAACGAGGACGCCGGCCTGCTGCGGGACGACAGGATCGTAGCCCTTGACAGCGTCAGCACTCCTTTCGTCCAGGACTCGAGGGAATACCTTTCCCTCCGGCGCGGCGGCACCGTCACGGCGACCGTTCTGCGTGAAGAAGACACCCTGTCCCTCCCGCTCCAGGTCGACACCGCGGGACGCGTCGGCGTGTACATGCAGATCCCCGGAATGCGGACGAAGGAATATTCATTAGTCAGTGCCATCCCTGCGGGTTTCAAGCTCACTTTCAGCACGATAGGCGGCTACCTTCAAGACCTGCGCCTCGTCGCGACCCCGAAGACGGAAGCCTACAAATCGGTGGGAAGCTTCATCGCCATAGGGCAGGTCTTCCCTGCGGCGTGGGACTGGTACCGTTTTCTGAATATCCTGGCTCTGCTCTCGATAATGCTCGGCGTGATGAACCTGCTGCCGATCCCCGCGCTTGACGGAGGCCACATCGTCTTCTGCCTCTACGAGATGGTCACCGGCCGCAAGCCGAGCGACCGCTTCCTCGAAGCCGCACAGGTCGTCGGGATGGTGCTTCTGCTGGCGCTCATGGTGCTGGCATTCGGCAACGACATCGGAAGGCTGGTTCACGGTTAAGGCTGAATCGATTGAATATTAAAAGATTACATCCGGCCACAATTTGACGGAACGAAAAATATTCGTAAATTAGCGGCCGTTAAACAGTTCGATTATGAAAAGTTTGCTTAAAATACTCTTCTGCGTTGCGGCGTTGGCGTCGACCTCCTGCAACAGTGCCAAGACCATCCTGCCTAATGTGTCCGGAAAGGCCGGCGAGATCATCGTGGTCATCGGGAAAGACAACTGGGAAGGCAACCTAGGCAACGAGATCGGGAGTCTCCTCGCGAGAGACTGCGAGTATCTCCCTCAGCGCGAGCCGCTTTACTCTCTGGTGAACCTCTCCCCGAACGCGTTCACCGACATGTTCAAGCTGCACCGCAACATCCTGATTTTCAACATAGACTCCACAGTCACAAAACAAGGTGTGGTCTACAGGACAGATGTCTGGGCCAAGCCTCAGTGCGTGATCCAGGTCAACGCCTCCTGCGCCGATTCCGCATCGGTCGTGCTGACAAGGAACGGAGAGAACATCACCGGGGCTATCGAGCAGGCTGAAAGAAACCGCGTCATAGCCAACACCCTGCTCTACGAGGAGCCGGAACTGGCCAAGACCGTCGAGAAGATGATAGGCGGGAAGGTCCACTTCCCTGTCGGCTACAATCTCAAGAAGGTGACCGACGATTTCATCTGGATCGCCGACGAGAAGCAGCAGACGATACAGGGAGTGTTCATCTACAAGTACCCGGCCACGCAGGAAGACCCGTTCACCGAGGAGAACATCATAGCCAGCCGCAACGAGTTCCTCAAGAAATACGTGCCGGCCGTGCCGGAGAACTCCTATATGACGACAAGCGTGTTCGTGAAGCCGGGCATCAGGTTCCTGAAGTACCACAATCTTGACTTTGTGGAGACCAGAGGCCTCTGGGAGGTCTACAATGACTTTATGGGCGGGCCGTTCGTCTCCCATTCCTTCTACAGCAAGGATGGCAAGGACATCATAGT
>CAVJKE010000187.1:0-4411 GCA_963649695.1 bacterium | reverse complement strand
TCACAGACGAGAACGGCGACATCATCGGCCAGCTTTCGGCCTACGAGACCCGCGAGCGCTGGATCAAAACGACCGACGGCAAGAAGATGCTGACCTGGGTCCTCTACCCTCCGAAATTCGACTCCACAAAGGTCTATCCTGCCATCGAGATATTCCTTGGCGGGCCGCAGGGCACTTTGAGCCAGGGCTGGAGCTACCGCTGGAACTACCGCCTTATGGCCAACCAGGGCTATGTGGTGATCCTTCCTAACCGCCGCGGCACGACGGCCTTCGGGCAGGAGTGGTGCGAGCAGATCAGCGGCGACTACGTCGGACAGAACATGCAGGACTATCTCAGCGCCGCCAAAGAGATGAAGAAAGAGCCGTACATCGGCAAACTCGCCGCCTGCGGAGCCTCCTACGGCGGATTCAGCGTCTACTACATGGCAGGAATCCACGGCGATGTCTACGACTGCTTCATCGCCCACGCCGGCATCTTCGATGAGAAATACATGTACTACGAGACCGAGGAGATGTGGTTCCCGAACTTCGACAACGGAGGCCTTTCTGAATATTCCTACACCGCCGGGGAGATGGGTCCCCGCGGGGACGGCAAGACATTCGGCGGCATCCAGCAGGCCGGGTCGCCGTGGAGCAGCGCCGCCAAGGCTAAACGCCACTACGCCAACTCCCCTGCCGTCAACGTCACCAAGTGGCACACGCCTATCCTCTGCATCCACGGTATGATGGACTACCGCATCCCTTACGACCAGGGTATGGCGGCCTTCAACGCCGCCCAGATGATGGGAGTCCCTTCAAAACTCATCGTTTTCCCTGAGGAGAACCACTGGATTCTGCAGCCGCAGAACGCTCTCTTCTGGCATCGCAGTTTCTTTGAATGGCTTGACAGATGGTGCAAAGACGCGGAAGAATAATCAAGGCAATCTGGGCTGTGGCGCTCGGAATGACAATGTCCTGCAACCAGGGCGGCTGGACCCGTGAGGAAGCCGCCCTGATTGGTGCGCAGGACCTGACTATGAGGGTGCTGACCATCGACGACAGGCAGGACTCCCTGGTGCTGAGGACAAAGTGCAGGGATCTTGGACCTGAGGAACTTGCAAGCGGCGAATATGCCACCTTGGCCGCCAAGATGGTGGCGACGGTGACTTCTCCGGAGCAGGACGGGGTCGGAATAGCTGGGCCGCAGGTCGGAATCCTGCGGCGTGTCGTGGCCGTGATGCGCTACGACAAGGACGGAGAACCTTTCGAGGTCTACCCCAATGTCAGGATCACAGCCGTGAGAGGTGAGAAAGAACCAGGCCCGGAAGGTTGTCTGAGCATCCCCGGCCGCAGGGGCGACGTGCCCCGCTACCAGGACCTCGATGTGACCTACACTTCAATCAAGACGATGAAGGACACCACCGAGACCGTCAAAGGCTACACCGCCGTGATTTTCCAGCACGAATGTGACCATCTTGACGGAGTCCTGTACATAGACTACCTGCAGGACTGACCAGGGATCCATATTCACTGAACCAGCACCTCTGGATCACTGAGGAACGGCTCGCCCGGAGGAATCACCGACGGTGCGAGCTTTCATATTCATCAAGGGCGGCGGCCATCAGCTCGCGTCCTTTGGCGGCGATCTCCTCGCCTTTCGCATAGTCCGGGATGGCCCCGTAGGTGTCGAAAGTCATCGTGGCGAGCACATCCGGTTTGTAGAGTTTGATGGACTGCATCGCGATGGTGCGGTTCATGAGAGAGAAGGTCCGCGCGAGGATCGAGTAGTAATTGTCGTCGAGGGTGATGTTCTCCTGCGAGACCTCGCGCTCGAGTTTCTTCGTCTTTTTGTCGAGGCTGCGGAATTCCTTGTAGGTACGCTGAGCCTCGTCGCCCAGCATCTTCACCTTTTCGATGAGAGGAAGCCCCTTCCTCGCCGCAAGTCCGCCCAGGGTGTCGATGGCCTCCGACCGCAACTCGCTATCCTCCACCTTCGCCTCGTCCAGCTTTTGAATATATCCGGCAATCTTCCCGGAATCCACCTGGTTCACGTCGAAGGCCACAAGGATGTCGTTGCCGTTGCGGACCGCGAGGTCGAGAGGCATCGTGTTGACCACTCCACCGTCGATCAGGGTATGGTGGCCGCACTTTACCGGACGGAATAGGGATGGTATCGAGATCGAAGCCCTTATGGCGTCGAAGAGAGGGCCTTCGCGGAAAACAACCTCCTCTCCGGTGTAGAGGTCGGTCGCGACAGCCGTGTACGGGATGGCAAGGTCTTCTATGCGGACATCCGGGACGACTGACTTGATGGCCTCGATGACTTTGTCACCTTTCACAAGATAGCTCTTGCTGATGGACACGTCCAGAAGCGAGAGCAGTTTCCTGCCGTTCAGGTTGTAAAGCCAGTCCTTGAACCCTTCCAGTCCTCCGGCGGCGTAGACTCCGCCGACAAGCGAGCCGATGGAGCAGCCTGTCACAGAAGTGATCCGGTAGCCCCTGCTTTCCAATTCTTCGATAGCGCCGATGTAGGCGAACCCTCTCGGTCCGCCGCTCGAAAGAACCAATGCGACATCCTTTGTCATAGCCTTGCTTATTGAATATGGTTACCCCGCGAAGATAGAAAATAAAATCAACGGGAAAAAGTTCGCGTCAAAAGTTCGTCTTTGTGGGTTTTATTCGTTAAATAAGGGTAAATGTAACGATTTTATTGTAATTTTGCACTCTTAATTCAGTTATATAGGAAGCGCATTTTATTGCAAGTACCGGTTATGGACAGGGTTATGGACAGGACAGACAACACTTCGGAGGTTCTTGAGGTAGCATCGATCGCCGGACACATCCTGCTGGAGAACGGGGCCGAGATAGCCCGGGTGGAGGACACGATGGAGAGGATCTCGTCGCACTACGGCGTGGATTCCGGCCATTTCTACGTGATCAGCAACGGAATCTTCACGACCGGCCCGTCGGGCAGGTACGCCAACGTCGAGTTCATCCCGATCCGCGGCATCCAGCTCTCCAAGATCGTGGAGGTCAATAGATTGAGCTATGCTATCACGGCCGGCAAGTACACCTTGGCGGAAGCCAAGGCCCGGCTTGAGGAAATCCGCAGGAAACCGGCCAAACCGGCCTGGGAGCAGATCGCCGGTTCGGCTTTCGGAGCGATGGGCTTCTGCGCCGTGTTCGGCGGAGGCTTCCTTGACTGCGCGGCCGCCTTCGTGGTGGGAGCGTTGCTCTACGTCTTCTGCCTTTTCGTAAGCGAGCGCCACCTCTCCAAGATTGTGGGCGGACTCTGCAACGCCTTTGTGGCCACGGCCCTCTGCCTGGTGTTCTACAGGATAGGTTTCGGCGACAGCCTCAGCAACATGATCATCGGAGCGGTGATGCCGCTCATCCCCGGAGTCCCGTTCGTCAACGGAGTCCGGGACCTGGCCGACTCCGACTACATCGCCGGCCTGACCCGGCTCACCGACGCTATGCTCGGCTTCATCTGCATAGCCCTCGGCGTGAGCATCAGCTTCCTGCTCGACGGCTGGGCGTACGGAGGGATGATCGCCCTGAGCGGAATGACCGTCAATCCGGCCACCGCAGGACTCGGCTGGCAGACACTGGCGGCCTTCATCGGCACTTTCGCCTTCGCGATTCTGTTCGGCGCACCCCGAGCCCAATACTTCTCGGCGGGAGCCATCGGAGCCATCGGCTGGGCGCTGTACCTCATTCTGACCCGCACCGGTATGGCCGGCGTGACAGCCTCCATCGTGATCGCGACGGCGCTTGTCTGCGTCCTCTCCAGAATCGAGGCGGTGCGCGACAAATGCCCAAGCACGGTCTATCTTCTTTGCGGAATATTCCCTCTCGTGCCTGGAGCCGGGGTCTTCTGGTTCACCTACTACCTCGTCTCAAGCCAGTTCGTCCTGTCGGCGACGACAGGATTCGCCGCGGCAAAGGCCGCGATCGCCATAGTGATGGGAATAATCTTCGCGATGGAACTGCCTCAGAGACTGTTTTCCAGACAGGCTAAAAAGAGAAGCTGACGGGCGGCTACCGGTTGTCTTCCGGGTTGTCTTCCGGGTTGTCTTCCTGATGAGGCGGCAAGGCCTTCTTTCTCCGGAAGACCACCTTCTCGTTCAGAATGAAGTTCAGTCCGCCTGAGACGCAGAGAGCCAGCAGGTTGCACCAGACGACATTCCATTGGAACAGCTTCTGGATCAGCAGCAGGAAGAACATCTTGACAAGAAAGGCCCCGAGGCAGGAGATGTTGTAGCCGGCGAAATGGCGCAGGAACGAACGCCGGGTCCTCGCCGAGATCCTGTCCTTCCAGATCAGGAAATATGCCACTATGAAATTCGTCAGAGCGGCGCACTCGAAAGATATGGCCGGAGAGATGAGGTACTGGCCGGCATAGGTGCTGAACACCCACTTCGAGAAAACC
>CAVJKE010000186.1:0-4466 GCA_963649695.1 bacterium | reverse complement strand
CGACCTCGTATTCTTGACAGTGAAAGACGGCATCATCTGCTGTATCAGTTACTCCGACCCCGCATAGCCCGAATTCAGTGGCAGATAACTCCTTGGTAATGAAGTAGAAGAGTATATGTCTGGTACCGATATCACAACCAGACCTTGGCTCATCTGCCACACTATCAGCAGTTTATCTGCCACGAGTTCTACCGCCAGCCGGCCCACCGCTGACAGATTTGCACCTGCAGGGCGTATGCGGGGCATTCCTAGCAATTCTGTTTTCGGGGAAACGGAGGAATATGCCCCCACAGCATCGTGTGGCGGGGATGCCACCGAAACAGCCCGGACAGAATTGCAGTCTGAAACAATAAGGACGACCTTTCGTGAAATTCTGTTTCCGAAGGACACGGAGGAATATTAATCTTCGGAAATATCCGTGACGGGATCATATTCGGTCATACCCGCGCCCGCCACGCACTGCGCATCAAGTGACGGCAACGATTCCGCCACAAAACGCTCCCGTCACGTGAACGATGTGAGCGATGATGGCGACGAGCGGCCAAAATGATGCCCTAAATGCCAACCAAAATGATGCCCTAAATGCCAACCAAAATGGCGGCCTATGAATATTCAGACTTGGTGTTGGCGCTGACAATCAGCAAGAACGACAAAAAATGTATACCAAAAATTTGATTTGTTGAAAATTAGAATTATTTTTGCACAGATTAAACCGATAAACAAACAGGTCACAAAAGACTTTGGATTTATCGGCAGTGAAGCCCGACAACCTTTGCGGGAACCGATTTCTGGCCGCTATTGACTGAGAGTCAATGTGCGATGTTGCCAGACAGGTCAGCGGAAAGAGTCCGGCGAACATAAAGAGCGACATCTGAGAGTGACGAAAGCGTTACATATGGTTCTGTGCGTCATCGCACAGGCAGTGACTGCGATAGGTCTTTCCGCAAACAATCCGGGCGGGAAGGTCTTGTGCGTTGACGCGCAAGGCGATGGAACAGCCCTCAGCACCTTAGCCGCTTCCGACATCCGCACCCACACCAGCGCAGCCGCTTCCACCCTTGACATCGAAGCCCCTGGCCGTATGACCGTCAGTGTCAGCGACAGCCGCGCCCACGGCAGCAGCACCTCCCGCACCGCCTCCGAGGCCATCGACCTCGACCGGCTGCCGAGAATCTATCTCCACGAAGATGTGGAGACCCCGGCCGGCGACAACTCCACGGTGGCCGACACCACCAAGATCCTCATCCGGCTGGACACCACCTTCAGGACCTCGACCCACCACGACACGACCAAGGTCTACTACCGCTGGGACAAATGGGGACTTGACACGACCTACATGGGCAACGCAAAAACGGTCCACAGACTCGACTCCATCCTCAGGCTTATGCAGCTGGACAGCGTCTCGCTCGTCTCCAGCGCCTCCCCTGAAGGATCGATGAAATACAACGAGACCCTCTCCAGGAAACGTGGAGAGACGATGAGAGTCCACCTCGCCAGGATTCTCGACGAGCAGAGACTCCGCACGATGACCGTCGTGCCACTCGGCTCCAACTACGAGGAGTTCCTCAAGGCGCTGAAAGAAGCCAAGGACATCCCTTACATCGACGAGGTCATCAATGAATTCAAGAAGAACCCGGACGAGAACCCGGACATCACCTACAGGCGGATCATGAAGATGAGGCAGGGAGTGCCATATTCCTACATCAAACGCCGCATCCTTCCTTATTTAAGGTATGCCGAGATCATCATAATCTCGCACCCTCGCCACGCCGTGGTCGACACCACCGTCATCGCCCAGCCTGTCGTTGTGCCTGAGGACACGATCGCCCAGGTCGGCCCGGTCGCCGACACGCTCACCCACAGCGTAGAGATAGCCCCTCAGATCGTCACGCAGCCAGAACCGGTTGACACAGTGTCCCCTGCGGCCAGAAAGTACTGGTATCCGGCCCTTAAGACCAACCTGCTCTACGACATTGTGACCGCCCTGAACGCCGAACTCGAAATCCCTATAGGCAAGAAATTCTCGATAGCGTTCGAAGACCTCTTCCCGTGGTGGAACTGGGGCCCTAACGGCAAGAAATACTGCTTCCAGCTCTGGGAGATGGGCGTGGAGCCGCGCTGGTGGTTCGCCCGCACAGACAAGAAGGACTACCTCAGCGGCCATTTCGTCGGAGCCTACGGAATGAGCGGCAAGTACGATTTCCAGAACGACACCGACATCTGCTACCAGGGAGAGTTCTGGTCGGCCGGCCTCACCTACGGCTACGCCGTTCCGATCTGCAAGTGGCTGAATATGGAGTTCTCCATCTCGGCCGGCTATCTCCAGAGCGACTACCGCCACTACCAGCCGGACGAGGCCTACGAACACCTCTACCGCGACCACTACAAGATCGGCAAGACATCCTGGTTCGGCCCTACTAAAGCGAAGATCTCACTCGTGCTGCCTCTCGGAAGGGACAGCCACAACGCAAAAGCGAAAAAATAGTGAATATGTTGAAAGACAAAGGCATAGGTAACAGAAGAACAGGGCGCTGGACGGCGTTCCTCGGAAGTGTGCTGCCATCATCGATGGCGGTCCTCTGCGCTTTGTCACTGGCCACATCCTGCCACAGGCGGCCGCTCGAGGACCCGTCCGACCTCACCCGACTCAAGGTGATCATCAACACGGACAGCATCAAGAACGTCACCAGCGACATCTACAACGACAAGATCGAGCGCCAGACCATAGAACCGGAGGCGATGCACGCCCTCTTCTTCAAGAAGGACAACGACGACGTGGTCTCCGAGACCTTCATCACCAACATCACCACCGAGCCGGACGGCCGCAGGGCCTTGACCGGCGACGTGTACCTCCCGAAGGGCGAGTACAGGATGCTTATCTACGACTACGGCACGGAGGAGACCATCGTCAAGGACTTCTACCACTACTCCGAAGCCCTCGCCTACACCGATGAGGCCCCTTACACGGTGAAAAGCCGCTTCCCTACCAAGACCGGCGAGACCGTGGGCATCCTCAACGAGCCTGACCATCTGATGGTCTCAAGCAACGACAACGAGGTCATCCCTTACCACAAGGATGTCCACACCATAATCACAGAGGCCAACACAGTGGTCGAGAGCTGGTACATCCAGATCAAGGTGGACGGACTCAAATACGTCAGCAGCTCCCAGGCCGTGCTTTCCGGCCTCGTAAGCTCGAACCTCATAGCCTCCAACACGAGGATCGACTCACCGGAGGCCTCGGTCTGGTTCAAACTCCAGAAGAGCGACGACGACGGAGTCCCGGTCATCTGCGCCATATTCAACACCTTCGGCCGCATCCCGGAATCCACCAACAACCTCACAGTGAGCTTCAACATCATCACGACTGACGGAAGAGTAGTGAAGTGTGAATATGACATCTCAGACCTGTTCCTTTCCGAGAACGCCATCAAACACCAGTGGCTTCTGCTGGAGGACACGATCCACATCGATCCGCCGCCACAGAAGGGAGGTTTCGAACCTTCGGTGGAAGACTGGGAGGAAGAGAACAGAGAGATCTACCTCTAAAAGTCCATCGGGGAAAGGTCCTGAAAAATAGGGGAAAACATCGTGGAAAGGTCCCGAAAAGAAGATCAGGAAAGCCATCGGAAAAGGCCATAAAGGCCATCGGAAAAAACTTTGAGAAAGGCCTTCATCGAAACCAGACACGACCGCCCCACCAAGACCAGCACCGGACAGATTAAGCAGGAATATACAGACGGGAATATACAGAATCGAATATAAACAGTTAATACATAGAGAGTTCTACGGAGATGAAGAAATTTGTGTTATTAGCCGCCGCTGCCGCTGCACTTGCAGGCTGCGCGAAAACAACAATCAGCGGGAACACCGCCGACCAGGCCGAGATCACCTACGAAGTAGCGCCTTTGACGAAAACTCTGGCGGACAACCAGAGCGCGTTCTCGCAGAGCAACGTGTTCGCATCCTACGCATTCTACCTCCCGACCGGAAGCTGGAACTACCCTACCACCGCTGATTTCTACATTGGAGGAACTGTCAATGCAACTTCAGGAGCGTACGAAGGTGTCACGGTGAAATGGAACACAACCGCCTCCGCCTGGAAAAACCCTGACAAAAATTACTACTGGCCGAAGACCGGCAGTCTGACCTTCTTCTCCTGGACGCTTAACAAAGCGAATCTGACATTTACTGACGCAAATACAGTTATTAACTGTTCTTCAAACGATGGTATTTTCTGTTTAAGCTATGATGCCAAGGCAAACAAGAACATAGACTTTATGGTCGCCGACATCGCCAAAGACAAGAAAGCCAACGAGAACATCTACTCCTACACCGGTGTCCCTACCCTCTTCCATCACAAGCTCTCACAATTCCAGGCGACAGTCTGCGAAAAAGAGGCCTACACCGGAATCACATTCACGCTCAAGTCGATAAAGTTTCCTAAGTCATACTATGTAGGTTGG
>CAVJKE010000185.1:0-4472 GCA_963649695.1 bacterium | reverse complement strand
GGACCCGACCCTCGCCATTCTCGACGAGACGGACAGCGGGCTGGACGTGGACGCGCTCAAGATCGTGGCGGACGGAGTGAACGCTTTGCACACTCCGGAAAAGTCGGCGATCGTCATCACCCACTACCAGAAGCTTCTTGAATATGTAAGGCCGGATGTCGTGCATGTCCTGAAGGACGGCCGCATCGTGGCCACCGGAGGTTACGAACTGATTGACAAGATTGAAAAGGATGGCTTCGAACAGTTCTAAAAACATAGACCACGGCAACTACGTTCCCTCGGCCGTGACTCCGGGCCTGACCATCGAGGACGGCGGTCATCTCCGCCGGCTCTACGTGCTGGCCCCGGGCGGTCAGAAAGGACTGGCTGACGGAGAGGCCGCAGGTCAGGCCGGCATACAGTTCAGCAGCCCAGCGGACATTCCGGCCCATTTCAATCTCGGGGCGGACGCCTCGCTGGACCTGACCGTCATCGTCCTGCCGGGGATCTCGGGCAGCGTTCCGCTGACCATAGACCTGACCGGAGAACATTCCGAGGTCAGGCTTTCGGGCATCTACCTGTGCGGAGGCAAGGACGAAGTCTCGTTCGACATCACGATGCATCACCGCCGCGGTGGCTGCACGTCCCGCCAGACATTCAACGGCCTTGCCGCAGGCGAAGCCAGATGCGGATTCTTCGGCAAGATCGTGATCGCGCCCGACGCCCAAAAGACGGAGGCCTGCCAGGAGAACCACAACATCCTCCTTTCCGATTCGGCCAGAGTCAACACGAAGCCTCGGCTGGAGATCTACGCCGACGATGTGAAATGCTCCCACGGGGCCACCGTCGGCAAACTGAACGAGGACGAGCAGTTCTATATGCGGTCCAGAGGCATCCCGGAGGAAGAGACCAAGGTGCTTCAGATGATCTCTTTCGTGGCTCCGGTGCTGGAAAGCATTCCTGAGGAGACCACTGACGGCTCTCCGTGCCGCTCCACCGTCGCCGACCTCGTCGAGAACGCCATCCGCAGCCTATGATTGTAAAGACAAATGTCAAGCTGAATCTCGGACTGAGTGTCCTGAGGAAACGCCCCGATGGATTTCACGACATCGAGACGCTGTTCGTGCCGTGCTTTGATTTCGGCGACACACTCGAGATCATCAAGGGCGATGACTACAGCCGGACCTCTGCTTCCTTGTTCGCCAGGTACGGTGAACCGGAGATGATTCCAGTAAGAGATGCCGACCTGCAAGGCGACCCCTCCGGCAAAGCCGGCGAGAAAGATGAATATGTTCCACAGCTGGTCCAGGGAATATCCGAGGACGGCAAGCTGATGATCACCATCGCCCGGGCCGAAGGCGTGGACTGGAATCCACTCGAAGACCTGTGCGCCAAAGCCTACTACGCTCTCGCCCAGGATTTTGACCTGCCACCCGTCAAGATATTCCTTGAAAAGACCGCTCCCGTCGGGGCTGGACTCGGCGGCGGTTCGGCGGATGCGGCCTTCACCCTCAAAGCGCTGAACGAACTCTGCGGGCTGGATATTCCCGAGCAACGGCTTTCTGAATATGCCGCCTCGCTTGGCAGCGACTGCGCTTTCTTCGTGCACAACCGCCCGATGATCGGTTCAGGCAGAGGAGAAGTCCTTGAGCCTTACGATGTTGACCTTTCGGATTATGAAATCAAGGTCCTTGTCCCGGAAGGCGTGGCCGTGTCCACAGCCGAGGCCTACAAAGGGATAGTTCCCCGTGAGGCCGCGGCGGGGAACAGCGCCGGCAACGACAACGGAACAGCCGATGAAAAAGGTAATGAAACGGCCGGCCTTTCCGGGGCTGTCTGCGCCCAGGAGAGTCTTAAAGAAATTCTGGCTAAGCCCGTCCGGCAATGGAAAGGCCTGCTGGTCAACGACTTTGAGACGACCGTATTCAAGAACCATCCCGAACTGGCAGCCATCAAGCAGTCACTCTACGATTCCGGAGCGGTCTACGCCTCGATGTCCGGCTCCGGCTCAGCCCTCTTCGCCATTTACAGAAAGTAGCGCTGGGCGGATTCCAGGCTTAGGGCCGATGGCAGCTTTGGCAGGAAGTACGGGATTCGCCGCTACTTCTTCAAATGGATTATTGTCAGCAAGTAGTTGTTGTTGCCATCCAGGTTGTCAAGGGATTCTGGATTGGAGAGATATTCATTGAACTTTTTCGGCAAAGTGTCTATCAAAGTCGGATCCAAAAGACAAAACAGACAATCTCTTTTCATCACTTTGAATGACCCGGCGAGAATATCCTTGCCTATTGTTCCAGCATAGAACCAGGACCACTGTCCATTGTTGCAGAGTCCGCAGAATGACTCCTGATTCATCTGCCTCTGGACAGAAACACCGACAAACCGGTCTGAATCAGAACACATATATTGGCTGATCATGGCAAATTCTTGTGCCATAAGAGATTCCATCGCGAAAAAAGCGTCATCTGCCTTGAAGAAACTGTCGGGGATAGAATATTTGCCGAAATTGAATGATATTCCAGCTGACATTTCCCTTTGATAATATTTCTTGATAACGTTGCTGTAAGAATCAACAATGAACAAGGTGTCGCCATTCTCTGAGAATATATTGCTTGTCGGCGTGAAGTTTATCACTTCCTCTTCAGATGGGTAGAAATTCTTTGTCTCATCTCCTATCAAAGCGAAGCGATATCCACGTCCTGAGCCGTAGCCATAGCAGGTAAGAATACCGTCGTTCGTTTTCCACGACTTGTCTCCCAAAGTCACTTCCGGGTACATTTTTGAATCGATCAGTTCACCTTCAAGACTGAATCGCTGGATTTTTGAAGGAACTGAGAATACGTACAGTTCTTTGTTGTAATACTGTACATTGTTTATGTGAACATATTCGCCGGGTCCATTCCCTTTTCGCCCGATAGTGTTAAGGAATCGGCCGTCAGCAGAGTATCTGAAAATATTACCGTTTGTACAGTCGCTGACAATAAAATCATCTCCGGCAAGTGTAAGGTCCACATTACTGCCGAGCAAATGCTCTTCGTCCGTCTCCAAAGGAATGATGTCTATTGATGCGACATTCTCAAACAGGTGATTGACCGAATTGCTGAATTGAAAGTCAACTATGTCTCCAGACATTGATTTCTTTCCGGAACAGCCGGTGAACATTGCTACCCAGTAACAAAGTATCACCATCCCCTGAATTAATTTTCTCAAATCTGCTTTCATATCCAAAATTATCTTAGGTCTCTATTCATTAGATATTTTTCAGAAAAATGTTCAAAATACAACTCTGATGATCCAATGTAGTATTTAGATGTTACCAGTATATTGCAAATGCTGCCTTGATCTGAAATGAAATAAATAATTTGGCCACAATCAGGAAGATAGGTGTCTTTTATGTTGTATGGGTCATAAGTCCTTATTGAGATGTTCTTTATTCCGGAAAAAATAGCTTTGGTATCTTTTATTCTGAATTCGGGAGCGAGGACCAATCCTTTTAAGGAATTCGACTTTATAAAATCACTGAACAAACAAACTTCTTTTTCCAAACATGTCGAACAAGGGGAAGATGGTATTATCATGCCGATAAATAATTAGTATTCAGCATTTTGGCCAATATCGCTTAGAAAGTCCGTGATTCGAGAATCATCCACTTCAATGTTATAGTTAATAATTTGTTTAAGCGCGCCTTGGCTTTCAATAAGTGCAGTAGATTCAGAACTCCTCTCTCTCCATACCATCACTAAAACTATTGATAACAGAATGTCTATAAGGACAAATACTGTCATCATTACATTCTGAAACAGACTATCACCTCTTTCCATTGATTATGCGTTTGGCTTTGATGAACTCCGAGTCAAAGAAACTCTTGCTGTCACCGATGACACTGGCACCCAGGCATTTGTTTTTATCGTTGCAAATGAAACCGATCAGCCCACATTGTCCGGAAAAGCCGTTGATTCTGCTGAATTTGTCTTCCGTGTCAATCACAACAGGAAAATTGCAATCAAACGAATCAAGCAGACTGATTATCTTTGAAGTATCTTTGAGTTGAGCAGGAATATAAAAAACAAACGCCCAATCCGGGTTGTCGTTTATTATTCTGTCGATTTTCCCCTTCGGAGATTCTTCCAATTGATACTCGAAATTTCCTTTAGTTGCGAAAGAAATCACTTTATTTCCTGAAAGGTCAGGCAAGTATCCTTCGACTTTGCCATTTCTGTCAACTACGTATTGGAATTCCTCGGGATATAGTAATTTAACCGTATTCCCGGATGAACAAGATAAAAGAAATACCGTTACTATGGAAAGTAACAATGCTTTCGTGGTATGCATAGCCTTAGTGTGCTAAAACAGGAAGATCAATATGGCACACAGCAAACATGCCTTCGGCATTTTTCGGCCGTGTAAGAGAGTTTGCAGGCATAATTAAGGCCGGCATCCGGGCAATAGCTCATTGTCTGATAAACGCAATATTTATTATCATCGTTATCTGC
>CAVJKE010000184.1:0-4477 GCA_963649695.1 bacterium | reverse complement strand
AGCCTCTTCTTAGTTTTCTACCCCCAGTCTCTTCGTGACAGCCCCTATGGGGCACTGGGGGCCGCATCCCCCGGACCCCCTGGGTCGCTTCGCTCCAGAAATCAGTCAGCCTCTTCTTCTATTCATTCAACTGCCACCAGTTATCCGTCAGGCTTTCAGGGCGCGGGCGGCGTTGAAGACGGCGAGAACCGTGACACCGACATCGGCGAAGACGGCCATCCACATCGTGGCGAGACCTGCCACGGCGATAGCGAGGACAAGGAGCTTTATGAATATGGCGAAGAAGGTGTTCTCCCTGGCTATCCGAAGGGTCCTGCGGGCGATTTTCACGCCGAGGGCGATCTTGGAAGGCTTGTCGTCCATCAGCACGATGTCGGCCGCCTCGATGGCCGCATCGGAACCCAGACCGCCCATCGCTATGCCGAGGTCGGCTCGGGCGAGGACAGGAGCGTCGTTGATGCCGTCGCCCACGAAAGCGAGCGTCTTTCCGGAAGGCTTTTCAGAGAGAAGCCTTTCGACCTCGGAGACCTTGTCCGCCGGCAGAAGTTCCGCACGAAACTCGTCAAGGCCAACGGCCGAGGCGACATATTCACCGACCTCCCGCTTGTCCCCGGTGAGCATCACCGTCTTCGCCACGCCCTCCGCCTTGAGGGCGCTGACAGCCTCCGCCGCATCCGCCTTGATCCTGTCGGAGACCACGATGTGGCCGGCATATTCCCCGTCCACGCTGACGTGGACGATCGTGCCGCTCTTTTCACAAGGCTTCCACGCCGCACCGACGGCATCCATCATCTTCGTGTTGCCGACGCAGACCGTCCTGCCGTTGACAACCGCGCGCACTCCGTGGCCTGCGACCTCCTCGACGCTCTCGACGCTGCAGCCGTCCTCCTCGTTCCCGAAAGCGCTCTTCAGCGACACGGCGATCGGGTGCGACGAATATCTTTCCACGTGCGCCGCAAGATGCAGAAGTTCCTTTTCGTCAAGGATTTCCGGATGGATGGCCGTGACGCAGAACACGCCTTCCGTCAGTGTGCCGGTCTTGTCGAAGACCACCGTCCCGACCTTCGCCAAGGCCTCGAGGTAGTTGGAACCCTTGACAAGGATGCCTTTCGACGACGCTCCGCCGATGCCTCCGAAGAAGGAAAGCGGAATGGAGATCACAAGGGCGCAAGGACAGGAGACGATCAGGAAGGTCAGCGCCCTGTAAAGCCAGGTCGCGAACGTGCCGCCGAAATCACCGGACAGGACCGGCGGGACAAAAGCCAGGACGAGGGCGGCGATGACCACGACAGGGGTGTAGACCTTGGCGAAACGAGTGATGAAGCCTTCGCTCTTCGATTTGTTCTGCGAGGCGTTCTCGACAAGGTCAAGGATCCTCGAGGCGGTGGACTCGCCGAAAACCTTGGTGACCCTCGCCCTCAGGACTCCCGTCAGATTGACGCAGCCGGAAATGACTTCATCACCTTCCGAGATGCCTCTAGGCACGCTCTCTCCGGTCAGAGCCACCGTGTCGAGGCTGGACCGTCCTTCGATGACGACCCCGTCCATCGGGACTTTCTCTCCCGGCTTAACGACTATGGTCTCCCCTACCTTGACATCGTCCGGGGACACGGTCAGGACCTTGCCGTCACGTTCCACGTTGGCTGTGTCCGGGCGGATGTCCATAAGATTGGAGATCGACCGGCGGCTGCGGCCTTCGGCGATCTCCTCGAAAAGTTCCCCGATCTGGAAGAAGAGCATCACGCCTACCGCCTCAGGGAACTGCGTCTCGGCGCCGGGAAGAAATCCGATGCACAAAGCGCCGACCGTGGCCACGCTCATCAAGAAATCCTCATCGAAAAGTTCGCCGCTGATGATTTTCTTCCCCGCTTCAAGCAAGGTCTCGTAACCCACGATGAGATAAG
The DNA here is from genome assembly GCA_963649695.1 of bacterium. Lineage (GTDB taxonomy): Bacteria > Bacteroidota > Bacteroidia > Bacteroidales > UBA932 > Cryptobacteroides. The sequence goes on along the minus strand of CAVJKE010000184.1, from coordinate 2,573 downwards.
GCACAAGGTAGACGAGAAGAAGTTGCCAGACTTGCAGGCCGCAGTTCTTTTCAACCAGCACCGCCACTCCCAGCAGGACGGCCGAGAGGAGTATCCTCAGAAGGCGGATTTTGTTTTCTTTATCCATAAACAAAAATCTAGAATAAACAAAAATTTAGACATTTCCATTTTGACACCGCGAATGTCGGACTTATCTTCCGCAACTCGGTTGCAAAGAGAGATTCCGGCCGGGGGCATGGCTGGAGTCAAGGCTAGAGACAAGGCCGGGCAATCAAGCCGGATGTCAAGGCCGGACGTTCAGACCGGGTGGACAAGGCTGGCCATCAAGGCCGGGAGGCAGGTCCGGTGTCAGGTCCGGCTTTGCCGAAATCAATCCGAAAACCATCTCCAATGCCCGGGAATTTTGTAAATTCGCGGCGGCGGACAATTGACCGCGACGGCAAGATATTAAAAACAATGGAGGATCTGGACATCACAGAATTGCTTGAGAGCCACGGGGTGAAGCCCACCGTGAACCGGATCATCGTGGCCAGGGCGCTGCTCGACGAAGGGCGGCCGCTCAGCCTTATGGAACTGGAGGAAAAAATCGGCACTGTCGACAAGTCGGGAATATTCAGAAGCCTGATGCAGTTCAAGGAGCATCATCTGGTCCACTCGATAGAGGACGGAGGCGACGGGACGCGCTACGAACTATGCCACAGCCACGGCGCGGACAAAGACGATGACACGCACGTCCATTTCTTCTGCGAGAGATGCCACCGCACCTTCTGCCTTGAGGGTGTCGCCATCCCGCCCGTGACCCTCCCCGAGGGCTACACGGAGACGACCGCCAACTATCTTGTAAAAGGAATATGCCCGGAATGTTCCGGCGGCCTGTCCTGAAGCGTGAAGCGGTTTCAATGAATATCTTAAAGGATTATGAGCGATAAACTTAAAGGGCATCTCGCCCTGCTGACGGCATACACGATCTTCGGAGTCAACATCGTGCTGACCAAGGACATCTCCAACTCCGGAGCAGTCTCCCCTATAGCTCTGTTCACATTCAGGGCTCTCGGAGCCTCGGCCCTGTTCTGGCTGATTTCCTTGTTCACCCCGAAGGAGAAGGTGCCGCTGAGCGACCTGTGGCGGATAGCCCTCGCCTCGGTCTTCGGACTCTTCATCACCCAGTACACCTTCCTAAAGGGCATCACGATGGCGACCACCATCGACACTTCGATCATCGGCACCCTCGGCCCGATCTTCACGATGTTCTTCGCCTGCATATTCGTGAAAGAACCTATCACAGGCAAGAAAGCCCTCGGAGTCGGAATCAGTTTCATCGGCGTCCTATTCCTGATTCTCAATTCAGCGCACAGCCACAACGGAGTGGAGGCGACGAAACCGTTGGGCTTCGTCCTCCTTTTCCTGAACAGCATAAGCTTCTCGCTGTACCTCGGCGCTTTCCGCCCGCTCATCCAGAAATATTCAGTGATCACATTCATGAAATGGATGTTCCTTTTCTCGCTGCTGATGTCGCTGCCGTTCTCGGCCGGGGACATCCTGCACACCGACTACCTGGCCATCAGGCCGCGGCAGGCCTTCGAGATAGGCTTCCTGATCTTCTTCGCCACCTTCGTAGCGTACTTCCTCATCCCCGTCGGGCAGAAGGGTGTCAGGCCTACGATCGTGGCGATGTACACCTACCTCCAGCCGATCATCGCCTGCATCATCAGCGTGGCGGGAGGGATGGACACGCTCTCCGTGCAGAAGATCATAGCCGTGATCATGGTGTTCAGCGGTGTGGCAGTCGTCAACAAGAGCCGCAGCGCCGCCGGCCACGCATAGGAAAGTAAAAAGTCTTACGATTCTGACATCGAACCTATACCGTTGACAGTGAAAAACTTCCGCATATTTAAAAAGGCAGATGGATAAGATTTCACCTCCCCTGCGAATAGCATTACGCGTTTTTTTACTATTTTAGCGGTTTGTAAAGCACAAAAGAATGGCAATCACAACCAAAGAAGTGACAAGCAGGAAGGATCTGAGGCGTTTCGTCAAGTTCCCGAATGAACTGTACGCGGACAGCGAGTACTACGTTCCGCAGATAGAGTCGATGGAGATGGACACACTGACGCCGGGCAAAAACCGGGCGTTCGAAGTCTGCGAAGGAAAGTACTGGCTGGCGCTCGATGACAACGGAAAAGTGGTCGGCAGAATCGCCGGCATCATCAACCATAAGTACAACAAGAAGGTCGGCAAGAAGATCTGCCGCTTCGGATGGATAGATTTCATCGAGTCACAGGAGGTTGCGCACCAGCTTTTCGAGAACGTGAAGAAGTACGCCGTGGAGAAAGGGATGGAGGTCATCGAGGGTCCCGTGGGGTTCCTCGAGTTCGACATCGCCGGCGTGCTGGTCGACGGCTTCGACCAGTACCCTACCGCATACGGCAAGTACAACGCCCCTTACTATGAGCCGATGATCCTCAAGGAAGGCTTCGCCAAGGAGACCGACTTCGTGGAGTACAGGATCACCGTTCCGGACGACCTCGAGAGGTACTTCCATTTCGCCGACCTGATCGGGGAGCGCTACGACC
>CAVJKE010000183.1:0-4494 GCA_963649695.1 bacterium | reverse complement strand
GCTGCAACATCTGCCACGGCAAGGGCTGCAACATCTGCAAGGGGACCGGCTGGCTCGAGATCCTGGGCTGCGGAATGGTTGACCCGAACGTACTGGAGGCCTCGGGAATCGACAGCAAGAAGTACAGCGGTTTCGCTTTCGGAATGGGTCTGGAGCGTATCGCGATGCTCAAGTGGCAGGTCAACGACCTCCGTCACTATTTCGAGAACGATCTCCGCTTCCTGTCCGAATTCAACACCTCGATCGAGGTTTAAATTCGAATATGGAAAATGAAAATCGGTGTTCCGCTTGTGCGGAACACCGATTTTTTATTTAACGAGTTTCACTCCCTTCGGGAGGTGGATTTCCGACTTGACAGAACCGTCGGCGGTTTTCCTGTGGGACACCGTGACCGGTCCGTAAGGAGTCGGGAAGGAGCCTTCCGCCCATTCCAGAGAGCCGAGGTGAGGGTTGACCCTTACCTTCTTGAAGCCTGGTTCAGCCGGCTCCACGCCCAGCACGTGGGCGCTCAGCCAAGTCGTAGGACCGGAAGCCCAGCCGTGGCAGAAACTGTGTCTCAGGCCCACATAGCAGTAGGCTCCGCCGTCAGCGTGGATGTCGTACTTTCCTTCCGGCACGATCTCGTCGATCCTCGCCGCCTCCGAGGCCTTGGAATAGTCGAAGTCCTCCCAGAAGGTCGTCGCTCCGAGATCCAGCATCGCTCCCCAGTAGTCCGAGATCATCCGCATCGCCTCGTCATAGTTCCCGCTCTTGGCCAGAGCCTCAAGCATATAGTAACCCATAAAGGACGAGAATCCTTCCGCTCCGCCGGCCAGGATCACGTTCCGGACCTCATCGGCATCGGCAAGATCCTCAAGATAGAGCAGAGCAGCGGCCTGCTTGCTGGCCGTGACGGCGGGCCTGTACTCCCTGAGCCTTGAAGCGGCGGCCGCGCATTCCTCCTTCAGTCCGGTGTCACCCAGCCATCCGGCCATCTCGGTCCCTGCGTCCATAGCCCTGACGGAAAGCGCCTGGAGACCGGCGTGGATGGCTTCCGGATTCTTTGACGTAGGCCAGTCGATGAACCGGCCGCTCTTGAAGTTTTCCTTCGACCCGTCGAAGTTGGCCATCACCGTGTGCAGCAGGTCCTTCAGGTACGCATGCTGCTCCTTCAGATAGTCAAGGTCACCGTAATATTCATAAAGATGGTGCTGGATGATGATCCACCACAGTGAATATGAGCATATTCCGTTCATCCACACATTCGCCGGAGTGCTGTTCCTGACATAGTCGAGGCTCTTCCGCACGACCTTGTGGTCGCCGAACACCGTGTTCACGGTCATCACTTCCGGGTGCATGTCGCCGATCCAGACAAGACGGTCCCTCTTGACACCGTCCCAGATGTATTCCTGCATATTCAGATGGACCGTGTAGGCTCCGGTCTGCCAGATCCGGTTCAGCCTTTCGTCGCTGCACCGGAACTGCCCGATGTAGGGGATGTCGCGGTAGCGCGAGATGGCTCTGACTGTGACCAGACGTGCCTCGGTGTCATCGCCGAGCAGGTCAAGCCGCACGAAGCGGAAGCCTGTGTTGCCATATTCAGCAGCGCCGAGCCACGGGACCGAAATCTCGAAATCGCGGACCGAGTGCTCGTTGGTGGCGGTCGTGCCCGGCTCGTCGACGCTGCTCAGAGCCTCGCTCACCGACTCTCCGAAGCAGATGCGGAAACGTGCCGCTGCCTTCTCTCCGGACATCGCCCTGACGATCTGGATTCCTCCCTGGATTTCCTTTCCGAAGTCCAGCAGGATGGAACTGCACCCGTCCTTTCCGTTTCTGAATATGCACACGTCTGGTTCGTTTGTGGAAACCTGCCCGCAGTAAGCCTTAAGCAGGTTTTCAGTGCCGGACACTCCGCCGCGGGTGTGCATGATCCGTGTAGGGGTGAGGTACTCGCTTACGAACTCGGCGTCCTGCCGGCAGGCAGTTCCGGAAACGGAAGTCCCCGTCTCCTGAGCCGAACCCAAAGTCGCCGCCGCCAGCAGCGCGATGGAAATGAATATCTTTCTGAACATAACTGCAAACTTAATGAAAAAGCCCGGCAGCGCAAAACTTCCCGACCGATATCTGACAGGTTTGCATTATCAAAAACGGGAACTGACTATCCGCGACGATACCCGATATGATGTAGCCTAAGTCTGACGCAGATTTGCCAGGGGAAAAGGGAATTATACATCAGATTACCCTGAACTCTGGTTAAAACAACTAATATAGAAACACTTATAGTATGGTGCGTTGGCAAGGTCGGAGTGTTGGATATGTTAATGATATTCACTGCTACAAAATGAGTTTGGGGTAATCAAAGTATGATTTCAATAAAAAAGGCGGGCTGAATACAGTCCGCCTTTTCCGTCTATTATTCCGGATTACTTCACGGTCAACTTGACAGGGGTCAGGTCAGCGTCGGCTGAAGAAGAGCCGAGCAGGACGGTGAAATCGCCAGGTTCAACTGCCCATTTCTCGCCGGCACCCCAGCACTGCAGCATCTCAGGAGTGATGTCGAACTCTACGGTCCGGCTTTCGCCGTTCTTCAGGCTGATGCGGCTGAACGCCTTCAGTTCCTTGACCGGACGGGTCACGGAACCATATTCATCCCTGATGTAGAGCTGCACGACCTCGTCGCCGGCGTAAGGTCCGTTGTTGGTGACGGTGACGCTGGCCTTGAGGGACTCGCCGGTGCCGATCTCAGTCTTTGAAAGGCTGGCGTCTGAGTAGGCGAAGTCGCTGTAACTCAGACCGTAGCCGAATGGCCAGAGAGCGCCGCTCACAGAAGTAGCGAACTGGCGGGAGTACTGTGAATGCTTGTAGTTGTAGACGGTCTGCACCTGACCCACGTTGCGAGGCACGGTCACAGGCAGCTTGCCTGAAGGGTTGACCTGTCCGGTCAGGACCTCGGCGATGGCCTGTCCGCCCATCTGGCCAGGCTCCCAGACATCCAGGATGGCGTTGGCGTGGTCTTTGGCCCAGCCGATGCTCAGCGCCCTGCCGCTCATCAGCACGACCACCGTAGGCTTGCCGGAAGCCACGATGGCCTCCAGAAGTTCCTCCTGCATTCCCGGCAGGTTGAGGTCGTCACGGTCGCAGTTCTCGCCGCAGGTACGACCGAAGGCTGAATATCTCTGCGAATTCTCTCCGACCACGACTATGTTCACATCCGCCGCTGTCGCCTTGTGGTGAGCCGCCATTATGCCCTTGGCGTCGACATTGTCGATCTTGCCGCCGAAGCACATCGTGTCGATGGAGACTCCCGGCATAGCGTCCCTGAGTCCTTCGAGGACTGTTATGACAGATGAATCCGGCTGAGGCACCGCCCAGTCTCCGAGTATGGTCTGGCTGTCGGCGTTCGGGCCGGCCACGAAGATCCGGCGTGGGGCCTTCAGCGGAAGGGTCCCGTCGTTCTTCAGCAGCACAAGGCTCTGTCTGGCGGCCTCGAGGGCTGTCTGACGATGCTCGGCAGCACCTTCAAGTACTGTTGGGATCTCAGGTACAGGACGCTCGAAAAGACCGAGGGCGAACTTCACGGCCAGAATCTTTCCGGCCGCCTGGTCGATCCGACTTTCCGGAATGCGTCCCGACTTCACGGCTCCGACCACGGCCTCGAAATACTTGTCGCCCTGCATATGCATATCGATTCCGGCCTCCACTGACACCACATAGGCTTCCGTCGAATCCGGAACCCAGTGATGCATCGAGTGAAGCCTTTCGATGTCCATCCAGTCGCTGACCACGAACCCGTCGAAGCCGAGTTCATCACGCAGCAAGTCGTTCAGCAGCCAATGGTTACCGTGGCAAGGAATGCCGTTGATCTCGTTGTGGGCGGCCATCACCGTGCCGACTTTCGCCTCCTTGACGGCGACGATGAAAGGCGGCAGATAGAGTTCGCGGAGTTTACGCTCGGAGATGTCCATCGGAGCGGCGTTCAGTCCTCCGAACGGCTCGCCTCCGGCGATGAGGTGCTTGGCGCAGGCCACCACGTGGTCGCCTGAATATTTTCCGTCACGTCCCTGGAGTCCCCAGATGGCATATTTGCCCATCTCGGAGGTCAGCAGGGCATCCTCGCCGAAAGTCTCGCCCATCCTGCCCCAGCGGGCGTCGCGGGCGATGTCGAGGTTCGGTGCGAAAGTCCAGAAAACACCTCTCTGGCGCATCTCAAGGGCGGTCTCCTCGCCGATTCTCTCCATAAACTGTGGATTGAAGGTGGAGGCCATGTTGATGTTCGTAGGGTAGACGGTGCAGCCCTCGATCAGGGCGTTGCCGTGGATGGCGTCGATTCCCAGCAGAAGCGGAATCCCGAGACGGCTTTCCTGGGCCATCTTCTGGAGCGCCACCGCCTCCGTGGATGTCATCACGTGCAGGAACGCTCCGACTTCGCCCTTGCGGACTTTGTCGGAGAGGTCCTTGTTGCCCAGGTTCTCGTCGGAAGCGTCGATGTTCTTCTTGGACGAACCTTTTCCAGGC
>CAVJKE010000182.1:0-4495 GCA_963649695.1 bacterium | reverse complement strand
TCCGTCACATAAGTGACGGGAAACAAGGTGTTTCGCACATGCGAAACTTAAATTATCTATGAATATCCCAACGGAACGCGAAGTTAGCGCGGAACGGTGGAATACGGCACGGTGCCAGCGATTTTTTTTAAAATATTAAAGGAAGACCGTGGCAGATAAGAGGCTGACAACCAACGAAAAGAGCATATGTCTGGTACTGAAATCACGACCAGACATACACCCTTCCGCCTCATTATCAAAGGGTTATCCGCCACGGCTGACGAGGTCGGCCGGAAGTGATATGGCACGAAAAAAAGGCTGAAAGCCCGGTTGGGCCTTCAGCCTTTCTGTCATTTCAGAGCCTTCTGTCCGAAGGACTGAATATTATTTTAGATACCAAAGCTATACTCATCGTCAGTCCAATCCACAACAGAAGGCGCCCACTTGATCTGGTCAAGACCGACAGTGAAGGTGTAGCTGTACCTTGTGTTGATGGCCCATGAAGGAACGGCAGCGGCGGTGCCTCCGTGGATCTGATAGAAGGAGATGGTCTTGTGTACGGTCTCGCTCGTGAAGGTCGGACCCGTCATATCTTTGCCGTTGCAGGTCTTGATCGTGTAAGTTATCTCGATGTTCTTAGTGTCGGCGGCAGCGGCAGCTGTAGGAAGCGGCTGAGGAAGAAGAAGGAGATACTTCTGAGTGTTGTCCGTAAGTTTGTTGGCGGCAACTTCAACGGCAGTTTCACCGAAAGCGATGCCGTCACCTGTACCTGCGGAATACCAGGTGTAACTTCTTTTGCTGCTACCGTTTGTGACAGTCCAGTCGCCCTGCTTGGTGCCGCTTACCTGATTGCCGCTGACATATTTGCCTGTATAGTCCAGATTGTTGATCTTGACGCTGTTGACATAGAAGAACTTGTCACCGACCGCAGCGCTAGCCTCTGCGTTGGTGTTGTAGGTCTTATCTGTCTTGAAGGTGATCTTCACGATCTGGGCGAGTTTGTGACGGAAGACGGTAGGTACACCCTGATAGCCACCATTCGACTCATTGTAGGATTTTCCGGAAACCGCGTCGGCGACCATCACATCCGTTGTCTGTTTCGCGTCGACATCCCAGTTGGAGATGGTGATACCGTTTGTCACGTCGCAGTCAGTGACAGCGTTCAGTTCGTCATAAGGGCTGTATGAGAAGAAGGCAAGAGTACCCTGCTTTGGCCAATAGTACTTTGTGTCGGTCGACCAGTACGCAGCTGTGGAGCCAGATGCGGGGACATACTTCACCTCGCTTTCAGGGATGTAGACTTCAGCGTCGGTAGGGAAAGTCGTACCAGAGGCGTTGAAATAAGCGAAAGTACCGAAGGTCTCGTCAGTAGGATACACCTGGCTGTTGATGAGGGCCTTCGTCTTCTGACTGCCGACGATGGTCTGGAAAGAAATCACATCGCTACCTTCCTTGACTGAAGCGACCTCAGTCTTCGAGCAGCCGGCGAGCATCAAAGTCGCTGACAAAGCGAACAAAAAAACTTTTTTTACCATAATTTGTACAAAAAATATTTAAAATTTCTTCTTCTAATTCCGTCTGACTCTTCTAATTCCGTCTGACTCTTCCGCCTCAAACCACAACGATTTTCTCATCCGTCGGCCTGTCAATCAACAGGACAGGCCCAACATGCCTACTGACTCTGAACGGGAAATTTGAAAAATCCTTTACAGAGCGACACCGCGGCACTTGCGTACCACATATTCCGTGAAAGTAAGAAAATCGTTTTTAGGTTGTCCGACTTCACACTGCCGCAAATTTACAAAGATTTTTTGAAAAACAAGTAATATTCTGAAAAACAACGATTTATTTTTTGACAAATTCAAGATGATGGTAAAGCCGCCATCCAAAACGTCACGGGAGTCAACCGATTTAGTCAACATCGTGACTATCAGCGACATTTTTGGCGATTACATAGGCCATAGTCCAGGCGGCCTGGAGGTTGAACCCGCCCGTGACGGCATCCACATCGAGTACCTCGCCGGCGAAATAAAGGCCGGGCCATGCCTTGGATTCAAGGGTGTTCAGGTCAATGTTCGAGAGGGCGACACCGCCGCAGGTCACGAACTCCTCCTTGAAACGGCTCTTGCCCTGGATCCTGTAGGTGTCGCTGACCAGAGCGCTGACAAGACGGTTGAACCCTTTGGAGCCGAGTTCAGCCCACCTGCAGTCTTCCCGGATGGAACTCTTCGCGACAAGATGCTCCCAGAGCCTCGCGGGAATCCTTCCGGGGTGGGTGTTGGCGACAAGTTTCTGAGGATTGGCCCTGGAGATGCCGGCGACGGCCTCGCGGACTTCAGCCTCCCCCGCCTCTCCGAACCAGGAGACCGAAAGTGTGGCGAGATAGCCATTGTCGGCAAGATACCTCGCGGCATAGGAGGAAAGCTTGAGGATGGCCGGGCCGCTCATCCCCCAGTGGGTGATGAGAAGCGGGCCGGCGGCCTTGAACTTTGTGCCGGCGAGAGAGACACGGACATCTTCCACTACGGTGCCCATCAGTCCGCGGACCGGGTCTCCGGGAAGATTGAAGGTGAAAAGCGAGGGCACCGGCGGAACGGTCTCGAGGCCGAGGCCGTCCAGCATGGAAAGTCCCGAGGGTCTCGGACTGCCTCCCGTCGTCACGACCACGATGTCGGCCCGGGCAGTCTCGGCGTCGCCTGAGCGAAGTTCGTAACCTCCGGAAGGACAAGGGAATATTCCTGTAACACGGTGGTGGCAGCGCAGGGAGACTCCTTCCTGCCGCATCAGGGAAAGCAGGGTGCGGACAATCTCCATCGCATCCTGCGAGGCCGGGAACACGCAGCGGTCTTCCTGCAGGACGAGCCTCACGCCTTCGTTCTCGAACCAGCGCCAGGTGTCGGTGTGGTCAAAGACCTTGAAGAGCCGCTTCATCAGTTTGTCACCGCGCGGATAAACGGCTGACAGAGAGGATATTCCTTCAAAGGAATTGGTCAGGTTGCACCTGCCGCCTCCGGTCACGGCCACCTTGGCGAGAGCCTTCGGGCCTGCCTCGAACACCTCCACCTCCAGGGACGGATCCCGTCTTTTCAACTCGACGGCGCAGAAACAGCCTGCCGCCCCGCCGCCAACAATCGCTACCTTCATAGAGTGCAAAGGTATTAAATTTTGTGGAAAGGCGTTTAGTGAATATCTTTGTCCTGAATTATGGCGACAGGACAAAAGGACATACTGCTCGGAATGATCCGGAGCGGACAGCGGATGAGCCTCGAGCAGCAGATACAGCTGACGGTTCTTCTGAGTCTGCCGGCGATCGCCGCCCAGGTCTCGTCGGTGCTGATGCAGTACATCGATGCCGGAATGGTCGGACACCTGGGAGCCAACCAGTCAGCCTCCATAGGCCTCATCACGACAAGCACCTGGATCCTCGGCGGCTTCACCTCAGGAGCCTGCTCAGGCTTCTCCGTGCAGGTGGCCCACCTCTGCGGAGCCGGCAACTTCAAGGAAGCGAGGGCCGTGATGCGTCAGGGACTGACCACCGTGTTCACCATCGCCCTCATTCTCGCCACAATCGGCGTCTGCCTCAGCGGACCTCTTCCCGGCTGGCTCGGCGGCACGCCTGAAATCATACCCGACGCCACGGCATATTTCCTTATATATTCAGCATTCATCCCCGTCAGCGCCGTGGGATGGGCGGCGAGCGCGATGCTGCAGGCGAGCGGCAACATGAAGGTGCCGAGCCTGATGTTCATCGGGATGTGCGTGCTGGACGTGGTGTTCAACGCCATATTCATCTACGGCTGCGGGATGGGCGTGGCCGGAGCGGCGCTTGGCACTGGAGCCGCCGAGACCCTCACCTCGCTCTATGTGATCTGGTATGTGCTGAGACGGTCCAAAGAGTTGAGCATCAAGGGAGAGAAAGGAACTTTCGCCCCGGAATCGAAGACTATCCGGAACGCCTGGAGCATCACCGCCCCGATGTGGCTCCAGAACATAATAATGAGGGGGTCGCACATCATGAGCACCATAATAGTCGCCCCTCTGGGTCCGGTCTCGATCGCGGCCAACTCGCTGGCGATCATCGCTGAAAGTTTCTGCTACATGCCGGGCTACGGCATCGAGGAGGCGGCCACGACCCTGGTAGGCCAGAGCCTTGGAGCGAAAAGGCGGGACGTGGCCAAACGGTTCTCCCGCATCACGATGCTGATGGCAGCGGGGATAATGACCATCCTCGGCGCGCTGATGTTCATCTTTGCCACCGACCTTATGAGGATGCTGAGTTCCGATCCGGATGTCATCGCCCTCGGAGCGAAGGTCCTGAGGATCGAGGCGTTCGCGGAGACCTTCTACGCCTTCTCGATCGCGGGCTACGGATCCTGCGTGGGCGGCGGCGACACCCTTGTGCCGAGCGTGATGAACTTCGGAAGCATGTGGGTGGTGAGGATAGGCCTGGCCCTCATCCTGACCCCGGAACTCGGGCTTGTGGGCTACTGGATCGCTATGTGCGTCGAACTCAACG
>CAVJKE010000181.1:0-4524 GCA_963649695.1 bacterium | reverse complement strand
AACTTTCGCAAGTGGCAAAATGCCTGTGATAAAATACCTTATCCCACGTTCGGAGAGCATTGCCCGTGAAAAATCATTTTACGTTACCCTCTCCCTAAATCCCTCCCCTCGGGGGAGGGACTTGCTCCGTCACATAAGTGACGGGAAACAAGGTGTTTCGCACATGCGAAACTTAAAATCATTTGAGATTTTATTGAAAAACGAGAAAAATATTTGGCGAAACGAGAAAATAGGCTTATGTTCGCAACCAAATTCATAATCATTATGCCGATAATTGTCAATGTGGATGTGATGCTGGCGAAAAGGAAGATGTCGTCCTCGGCGCTCGCTGAAAAGGTGGGGATCACTCCGGCGAACCTGTCGATCCTGAAGACCGGCAAGGCCAAGGCCGTGCGTTTCAGCACCTTGGACGCGATCTGCAAGGCACTCGACTGCCAGCCGGGAGACATCCTTGAATATTCAGAAGAGACCGTTCCCGCCGTTCCGAAGCGGTGATTTCCGCCACGGCCGCGAAAAAATTTCATTTTTTTGTAGCAAAACCGGCATCGCTTGCGTTTGTATGTCAGAAGCGTTTCTAAAAAAAAACAAAAATGACAATGGAATCGACAAAACGGCAATTTGAACTGCTTGTAGAGGAGAACAAGGACACGATCTACACCGTGTGCTACATGTTTTCCAAAGATGAGGACGAGGTGGCCGACCTCTTTCAGGAGTCTCTCGTCAATCTTTGGAAAGGGTACTCCGGAATAGAGCCGGACAACGTGAGAGGCTGGGTGTACAGAGTCTGTCTCAACACCTGCATCTCGCAGGAGCGCAAGAACAAAAGGCACAGACACGAACAGCTGACTATGGACATCTCTCCGTTCGATGACTCGGACGTGAAGAACAGGCAGGTGAGCCTGATCCACGAACGTATCGGACGTCTGCAGCCTTTCGACCGCGCCATCGTGCTGCTCTGGCTGGAGGACATCAGCTACGATGAGATCGGCAAGATCCTCGGCATCTCGTCAAAGGCCGTTTCAGTCCGCCTTGTCAGGATCAAGGAACAGTTAAAAAATGTCTGATTATCAAAAACGTAAGATTATGGAAGAGAAAATAGGTATCGAAGAACTCGAGCAGATGCGTACTGAACTTGACGGCTTCAAGTCTCAGCTCAGGCAGCAGAAGATATTCAATGAAAAGATGATGCGCAGGGCGATGCAGAAGGATTATTCCAAGGAAAGGAAAACCCAGTGGACGGTCGTCGTGATCGGCGTGGCCGCGTTCCCTCTGGTTATATTCCTTGCCGCCGTCACGGGAGTTTTCCCCGTGTGGTTCCTCTTGACGACCGGAGTGATCCTCCTTGCCAGCGTCGGAATCACAGTCTACAGGACCCGCCGCTATGTGTCGGATGACGTGATGAACGGCGATGTCCTGACCGTAGCCAGGAATATGGCGGACTGCAAACGGTTCGACAACCGTACCCTGGCCTTCTTCAGCATCCCGGTCGTCGTGGTCTGGTGCACGGCGTTCTTCTGGCTTATACTCCGCGGCGGAGGCGAAATGGCGCAGGCGATGGTCATCGGAGGAGTCATCGGCGGCATCATCGGAGCCGTTTGCGGCATCATCTACTGCAGGGACTCGAAGAGACGCATCGACAGCATCATAGCCCAGATAGAAGAGATAAAGGAATATTAAGTTTTATTCAATAAAGTTTAAATCATGAAGAAGTTATTTGCTATCATCCCCGCCTTCCTGCTGGCCTTCACGGCCTTCCAGACGCAGGCGCAGGAACTGCCCAACGACCCGGCCGTCAAGGTCGGCAAGCTGGAGAACGGCCTGACTTACTACATCAGGCACAACGAGAAGCCGGCCGGCCGCGCTGAGTTCTACCTTGCGACCAACGTCGGAGCCATCCAGGAGACCCCTGACCAGGACGGTCTCGCCCATTTCCTCGAGCATATGTGCTTCAACGGCACCAAGAATTTCCCGGGCAAGGCGATCCTGAACTGGCTCCAGAGCATCGGAGCCTCTTTCGGCGGCAACGTCAACGCTGCCACCGGAATCGACCAGACCACCTACATGCTCAACAACATTCCTCTGGTCAGGGAGACCGTAGTCGATTCCTGCCTTCTGATCCTTCACGACTATTCTCACTTCGTGACCAACGATCCTGAGGAGATCGACAAGGAGCGCCCTGTCATCATCGAGGAAAGACGTTCCCGCAGGAACGCCTCCTGGAGGACTTTCGAGAAGTCTCTTCCTTACTACTATGGCGACTCCAAGTACGCCACCTGCACCCTGATCGGCAGCAAGGAGAACCTTGAGACCTTCAAGCCTGAAAGCCTCAACAACTTCTACCACACCTGGTACCGTCCTGACCTGCAGGCCGTGATCGTCGTCGGAGATGTCGATGTCGATGCCGTCGAGGCCAAGATCAAGTCCATCTTCGCCGACATCCCTGCGGCCGTCAACCCTAAGGCCAAGGAGAAGATCGCCTTCAAGCCTTTCACCGAGCCGAGAGTGGCCGTCATCACCGACCCTGAGACGACTTCGTCTTCAGTGGAGGTGCTCTGGGAGAGCGAGGCCCGCGACGAGGCCCTCAACTCAATGCCTATAGGCCTTATGAGCGACCTCATCGAAGATGTCATCCAGGTCGCCATGAGCGAGAGGTTCGGCGACATCACCTCCAAGGCCGACGCTCCTTACCTTTCCGGCAGCTTCGGCTTCGGCAGACTCTGCGAGGCCATCGAGGGGATCGACGCCAATGTGGCCCTCAAGGAAGACAACATCCTCGGCGGCTTCAAAGCCTTCATGACCGAGGTCGAGAAACTCAAGAGGTACGGTCTCACCGAGGGAGAGGTCTCAAGGGCGAAGGACAATCTGCTCGCCGCCTACGAAAGGGCCGCCAACCAGGCGGACACCCGCACCAACTCTGAATATGTCAGGCCGTTGATTAACCATTTCTTCGACAACAAGGCCTATATGGTGCCGTCTGTCAAGTACGACCTTGTCAAGGCTGTCCTCGGCAACGTCAACGCCCAGGTCATGAACCAGGTCATTTCCCAGATGCTTGCCGATGAGGGTAACCTCGTGGTCATCTACAGCGGCGCCGAGAAAGAGGGCGTCGCCACTCCTACCACCGAGCAGCTGCTCAAGGTGATGGAGGAGGTGAAGTCGGCCGAGATCGAGGCTCCTGCGCAGGAGACCGCCTCCGAGCCGCTGATGGATCCGTCCGCTCTCAAGGGGGCCAAGGTCAAGAAGACCGCTTCCGCCATCTACGGAGCCACGCAGTGGACCCTCGCCAACGGCGTGAAGGTCATCGTGCTTCCTACCGAGTACAAGAAGGACCAGATCCTCTTCAATCTCTACAAGGCCGGCGGCGAGAGCCTGATCTCCGATGAGGACCTCGCTTCGTTCGACAGCAGCATCTACGGCGCTTTCCAGTCCATGCAGGGCGTTTCCAAGTTCAAGAACACCGAACTCACCAAGATGCTCGCCGGCAAGATGGTCAGCGTCAACCCTTATGTGAACAGCCTCTACCACGGTGTAAGCGGCAGCTCCTCAGTGAAGGACCTCGAGACCGCATTCCAGCTTCTCTATCTTGAATATGTCGAGCCTCGCTTCGACCAGGAGGAGTACGACAACGCCATCGCCCAGATCAAGGCCGTTCTCCCTAACCTTGTGAACACGCCGAACTTCGCACTCCAGAAAGAACTCTTCAAGACTCTGTACAACAACAGCCCGAGAAACGAGGTCATCTCGATGGACAAGGTTGAGAAAGCCAGCCTCCAGACCATCGAGAAGAACTACCGCAAGCTGTTCGCCGACGCCGCTGGCGCGGTGATGGTGATTGTCGGCGACGTCAATCTCGAGACTCTCCAGCCTCTTGTCGAGAAATATGTCGGTTCTCTTCCTAAGGGCAAGAAGGCCACGAAGTGGCAGAACGTGCAGCCTGAGATCGTGAAGGGTGTGGTTTCCGATGTCTTCGACCAGAAGATGGAGACCCCTCTGACCACCGTGTTCCAGGTCTACAGCGACTACCGTCCATATTCAGTCAACGATGAGGTGCTCGCCAGCGCCGTCAGCTACATCCTCGACCAGGTCTATGTCGAGACCCTCCGTGAGGACGAGGGTGGCACCTACGGTGCTTCCACCGCTTACGACGCCCGCAGGGAGCCGGACGGAAGGTATCTCCTCCAGATCGCGTTCAACTGCAAGCCGGCTCTCGCAGAGAAACTCCGCACCCTCGCCGGCGACGGCTTCAGGAAACTTGCTGAGGAAGGCCCGACCGACGAGCAGTTCACGAGGACAGTCGAGAACTTCAAGAAGAACATTCCTGAGAGCAGGATCAACAACTCCTACTGGCTCGGCGACATCGTCAGCTGGTGCCGCTTCGGCAGCGACAAGGACAAGGCTTGGGAGGAGGCTGTCAATGCCCTGACCAAGGACGCCATCCGCGATGCGGCCGCCAGACTCTACAATTCCGGCAACTTCGCCGAAGTCGTGATGATGCCTGGCGAGACCACGGAGGCGGAGTAGCTT
>CAVJKE010000180.1:0-4538 GCA_963649695.1 bacterium | reverse complement strand
ATCATACAAAAAAACTAAAATAAATTGGTCTGACCAGTATTTACAGACCAAGTACTTGAACTTGGCCAGCCATATTATTAGCCAAAGGGCAAAGGTACGAATAATTTTGCTAATTTTGCATCATCATTAAATGTAGAGAACATGAAAGAAGAGTTTTCATCCGGGGCATCCTGGAACAGCGCGGCGGTCTACGGTCTTGTGATGGCCGTCGCCACTATCGCGCTTGACTACCTGTGCGGCCTCACGGCGCTTGCCGGGGGAGTCGCCACCGTCTTGCTGTCGACAGTGGCCAAAATCGCCAAAATAGTGGCCTGCCTCTGGCTTTTCCGTCTCCTGATGCTGAAATTCTTCAACAGTTTCAAGACGGACTACACCCACTTCCACCACTTCGGGATGAAAGTCGCCTTGTTCTCCTCGATCATAGTGGCCGGATTCTCCCTGGTCCAGATCACGGTCATCAATCCCGATGAATTCAACCAGCTCTGCCGGCAGGCGCTGGAAAGCAACCCTATGCTTGACGCCAATTCCAGGGCCGTGGCCGAAAATATGATGTCCTCCATGCCGACGATGCTGTTCTTCTTCAACCTGGTCTACTGCTTTCTCTGGGGATGGGCTCTCTCCAGTGTCTATGCGAAGGCGGCCTTTCCTCCGGACGAGTTCGGCGACCGCACAGGAAACGGCGGAGATGAAGGAAATGGCTGGAACGGCGATGACAGCTGGAACGGCGGAAGCGGCACCGATGCTGACGATGAGAATGCAGCCGACAACGAAGAGTCTGACAATCAATAATTGACGAATATGGAATATTCAAAAGACATAACCGTGATCATTCCTCTTCTGAACGAGGAGGAGTCGCTGCCTGAGCTTCTGGCATGGATCAGAAGCGTGATGAGCGCAGGCGGCTACACCTATGAAGTGATTTTCGTCGATGATGGCAGCACCGACGGATCCTGGGCGAAAATCCAGGAGTTCGCCGCCGGCGACGACAGGATCAAAGGAATATCCTTCCGCCGCAACTACGGCAAGTCGGCCGCCCTCTACGAAGGCTTCGCCAAAGCCGAGGGCAGGGTCGTGTTCACGATGGACGCCGACCTGCAGGACTCCCCGGAAGAGATCCCGGAGATGTACAGGATGGTGGTGGAGGACGACTACGACGTCGTTTCAGGCTGGAAGCAGCACAGACAGGACAACAAGCTCACGAAGAACCTTCCGTCCAAGCTGTACAACGCCACGGCCAGGTGGATCACCGGAATCAAGCTGCACGACATGAACTGCGGTCTGAAGGCCTACAAGAACGAGGTCGTCAAGAACATAGAGGTCTACGGCGAGATGCACAGGTACATCCCTTACCTCGCCAAGAACGCCGGATTCGACAGGATCACCGAGAAGCCTGTCCATCACCAGAAAAGAAAGTACGGCAAGAGCAAGTTCGGCCTCGAGAGATTCGTCAACGGATTCCTTGACCTTCTCTCGCTGTGGTTCCTCAGCACCTTCGGCAAGAAGCCTATGCATTTCTTCGGATTCTCCGGACTGCTGATGTTCCTTGTCGGCTTCGTGATGACGGTCTGGGTCATCGTGGCCAAGCTGGTGCACCAGGCGCAGGGAGTACATTTCAGAGCGGTCACCGACCAGCCTCTGTTCTACCTTGCCATACTTGCCGTGGTGATCGGCGTGATGCTTTTCCTGGCCGGTTTCATCTGCGAGATGATCTCACGCAACTCTTCGGAGAGAAACCGCTACAACATAAAAGACAGCATTGAATAACAGCGAGACATGATTGTACTGAAATTCCAATACGGGTCAGGCGATGACCCGTTTTTCATCAATAAAGTAAAGCGCATCGTAGAAGCGGCCGACGGCGGAGAGAAAGTCGTTGTCATCGACAAGGAATATGCGCCTTCCCTCCAGAGCGAGATCCCGGGGTCGGAACTGAGAAATCCTCAGGTCTATCTCGGAGGGCATCCCGAAGTCCTGCCCAAGTGCAAGGTAGCCATCGTGCCGGCCTACATCCCGGACGGCTTCAACACCGGAGACTTCGGCAACCCAGGCAAGGGTGAAAGCGACTACCTGGCCAGCCTGATAGCAGCGGAAGGCGATGCCGAAAGGCTGGAGATCTGGACCAGGGCGGACGGATTCACGACCGCCGATCCCGAGTCGGTCAAGACAGCCTACGTCATCAAGGAAATGAGTTACCGCGAGGCGATGGAACTTTGCAACTTCGGTGTCAAGGTCATCTACTCCCCTGCCCTCTATCCTGTGAACGCCAAAGGCATCCCGCTCGTCATCAAGAATCTGGACAAGCCGGAAGGCACCGGCACGACCATCACCAAGACCTGCGGCGCAGGCAAAGGGACCATACGGGGAATATCCTCGATCGACGGTGTCAGCCTGATCACTCTTTCAGGCACCTCGATGGCAGGACTCGTCGGAGTCAACTGCAGGATATTCACAGCCCTCGCACTTGAACGGATAAGCGCCTTCCTCGTGTGCCAGGCAGCGGCCGAGACCGGCATTTCCATAGGTGTGAGCAGCCGTGACGCAGAAAGGGCCCGCAAAGTGCTTAACGGCTATTTCTCCTGCGAAATCGAAAGCGGGGCTCTCTCGCCTGTCAGCGTCAAAAACGGTCTCGCAGCCGTGTCAGTCATAGGCGAGAACATGAAAAACACTCCGGGCATCACCGGCAAGCTGTTCTCGACCCTCGGGCGCAACGGAATCAATGTCAACGCCTTCGCCCAGGATGCTTCGGAATCGAACATCTCCTTCATCGTGGAGAGTTCCCAGCTCCGCAAGGCCCTGAATGTGATCCACGACAGCTTCTTCCTCTCTGAATATCAGGAATTGAATCTTTTCGTCTGCGGTGTCGGCACGGTCGGCGGCCGCCTGCTCGACCAGATCCAGGCTCAGAGAGAACGCCTGATGAAGGAAAGGAATCTGAAAATCAACATCGTCGGGATCGCGAGAAGCACAAAGGGCATCTTCGACCGCGACGGCATCGACATAGCCACCTACAAAGAGAGAATCTCCGACGGCACCGCCCTTGACACCGACAGACTCCGCAACGAGGTGATCGGAATGAACATCTTCAACTCAGTCTTCGTCGACTGTACCGCAAGCGAGAAGATCGCCTCCCTCTATGAGGATTTCTTCAATCACGGAATCTCAGTGGTGACTGCCAACAAGATCGCGGCGTCCTCGGATTTCGACAACTACACTCTTCTCAAGGAGACAGCCCGGGAAATGGGCGTGAAGTTCCTTTTCGAGACAAACGTCGGGGCTGGTCTGCCGATCATAGGCACGATTAACGACCTGTGCAACAGCGGCGACAGGATTCTGAAGATGGAGGCCGTCCTCAGCGGAACGCTAAACTTCATCTTCAACACAATCTCTGCCGAGATTCCGTTCAGCCGTGCCGTGAAGATGGCGCAGGAGCAAGGTTTCTCAGAGCCGGATCCCCGCATAGACCTTTCAGGGAAGGATGTCATCCGCAAACTGGTGATCCTTTCAAGGGAAGCCGGTTACAAAGTCAGCCAGAGCGATGTGGAGGCTCATCTGTTCATCCCTTCAGAATTCTTTGACTGCACTCTCGACGAATTTTGGCAGAAACTTCCTTCTCTTGACGAAGATTTCGAGAGAAGACGCAGGGCGCTTGAGGCCACAGGGAAGAGATGGAGATTCGTGGCGAAAAACGACAACGGCAAATGTTCGGTCTCGCTTCAGGAGATTCCGAACCAGCACTCCTTCTACGTACTTGACGGCTCGAACAACATCATCCTGCTGACGACAGAGCGCTACAACAAGCATCCGATGCTGATCCAGGGCTACGGTGCGGGCGCCGATGTCACGGCCGCCGGAGTCTTCGCAGACATAATGTCGATCGCCAACATAAGATAGCCGTTAAAGGTTCGCCGCAGCCCGTGGCAGATAAGTAACTGGCAATCAACGAGAACAGCAAAGGTCTGGTGCACATTTCCGCACCAGACCTTTACTATTCTGCCTCATTATCAAGAGGTTATCCGCCACGGATTTCGTCCTACGGCGGGGTTGCAGTGCGCGGAATCGGCCTTCTGGCGCACGGGACAAGGACCGGAGTCCGGCCAGGAGGCTGGACGGAACCGACACAGTGGAAGCCGACAGGCATCGGGCGGCTGGCGGATGCCGGGCTGGCGGACACAAAAAAAGAGTCCCGGGCATCGAAAGATGTCCGGGACTCCGAAGAACGGCGGCGACCTACTCTCCCAACTGGTGTGTCAGTACCATCGGCGCGCGCGGGCTTAACTTCTCTGTTCGGGATGGGAAGAGGTGGGACCCCGCGGCTAAAGCCACCGCGATATATTACTTGAGAGACCACAACCAGGCGACACTTTCTCTCCACACGGAAGATTTCGGGCTATTAGTACGGGTCGGCTTTGGCATCGCTGCCTTTACACCTCCCGCCTATCGACGTCGTGGTCTACGACGACCCTCTAAGGAAGTCTCATCTTGGAGACGGCTTCGCGCTTAGATGCTTTCAGCGCTTATCCTGACCGAACGTGGATACC